>JBLNAU010000610.1:0-3131 GCA_050259515.1 Syntrophothermus sp. | reverse complement strand
CTCCACGAGAGGGGCGCTTCGATCTAACCGATGGGTATCGTTTGTTAGGACCAGAAGATGGCAGCAAAAACGGTGAACAGCGAAGCCACTACAATGACAATAGAGCTGACCGTGGCAAAGTTCTTCTGAAAGGAGCTGTTGACAAACCTGCCCATCAGGTCCTGGCTGCTGGTCAGCTTGATCAGGAAATAAAAGACCAGCGGCAGGCCGATTGCATTGATGATCTGGGTCACCAGCGCGATCTGGAACAGACTGACCTTCAAAAGGATCACAAACCCGGTGGCAATGATCAACTGGGCGAGATACAGAATGTAGAAGGTCTTGCTCTTCTTGAACGAATCGTCCAGGCTGCCGGAAAGGCCAAAGAACTCTGCAAAGGCATAGGCTGTGGAGAGCGAGACGATCACCAGACCCATGAAGCCGGCATTGAGAATGCCCACCGCGAAGAGCTTGGATGCCAGGGCGCCGGCGAAGGGCGCGATGGCCTGGGCCGCCTGTTCACCGGATGTCAGCTCCACGCCTCCATAGTAAAGTGTTGCAGCCGTAGCCACGATCATGAAGAAGGAAAAGAAATCGGTCAGGAACGCACCCCAGTAGGTTTCCAGCTGGGACATCCGCACCTCGTTGGGATCGATCTTCTTATCATAGGCAAAGCTGCTGATAAAGAACTGGCCCCAGGGAGTAATGGTGGTTCCCAGTACACCCATGCCAATGATCAGGTACTGCTTCAGATAGGCAGGTGTGAACTCGACCCCGTGCGGATAGGCCAGGTTCGTGAGGGCCAGCTTCCAATCCGGCTGGGCTTTGACGGCTGAGAAGATATAGACGAGAAAAAACAGGCAGGCCACCAGCATGATGGATTGAGTATTCTTGTAGCTGCCGCGGGTGATCAACACGAACGCGATCAGAACCACAATTATCACAGAGGGAACCGGTGGAATGCCGAACATGGCGCTGGTGGTCTTGACCGCGGAAATTTCGGTGACCAGCGTGCCAACATTTGCAATCAGCAGGATGCCGAACATGAACAGGGCGGCTCGCACCCCAAACTGTTCCCGGATCAGGTCTGCCAGGCCGCGGCGGGTAATCACCGTCAGGCGCATGCCCATTTCCTGGGTGATGGCCAGCAGGATCGTGATGACCGGCAGAAGGAACAGAATCGGATATCCAAGCTTTGCCCCGGCCAGGGAATAGGTGGCAATGCCGCCCGCATCGTTATCTGCCATGGCGGTGATGGTGGCGGGTCCAAAGACGGCCAGGACCAGTAATATTCTCTTCCACAGGCTGGAAAGGAAGTGTCTGTTATTTTTAAAGAGGATCTCGTTGTTCACGAAGCACCTCCTTTCGATTTAGTGATAGAAACGCGGTAGTCTCTTCTTCCAGGCGGTGGGGATGATCTTGTCGAGGGCATCGTCTGCGGTGACAATGCCATGCATCACGTTCTGATCGTCCACCACGGGAATGGCCAGCAGATCGTACTTGGTAATGACCTGCGCCACTTCATCCTGCTCGTCGGTCAGGCTGACCGTCTTGACGCGGTCTTCCATAAAATCGGTGACATGAGCTGCCGGGTTGGCAAAGATCAGATCCTTCAGGGAAAAGACGCCCATCAGGTGATCCTGGGAATCGGTCACGTAGACATAAAAAACCGTCTCCGCGTCCGAAGCATTCTCCCGCAGATAGCGGATCGCCTGCTCGGCGGTGACATCCGGGGGAACATAGGCATACTCGGTGGTCATGATGCCGCCGGCCGAGTCCTCAGGATAGGAAAGCAGCTTGCGGACATCGTCTGACTCTTCCTTGTTCATCAGGGCCAGCAGGTCGCGGCTGCGGGACTCGGGCAGCTCCGCCAGCAGGTCGGCAGCCTCGTCCGGCTCCATCTCTTCGAGCAGGTCGGCCACCTTCTCATCGGACATGTTTTCGACCAGGTTCGCCTGGAATTCGGTTTCCACCTCTTCGAGGGTATCGGCCAGCTGTTCCATGTTCAGCGCTTCGAGCAGCTCGCCACTTTCCAGCTTGTTCATGTCGCTGATGATCTCGGCCACATCGGCAGGATGCAATTCTGCGATGCTTTCGACCGGCACGCGCAGACGCATGAAGGGATCGTGGCGCAGCAGCTCCACATCATCCCAGGAGATAAAGGTTTGCGGGGCTGCCAGACGCAGGGTCGAAGTGAGGCGCTGGGTGACATTTGCAATACCCAATCTGCGGAAGATTCCCATCACGCCAATATCCACATTGCCCACATAGAGCGATCCGTTGACGCGGACCAGCTCGAGGTCATTCACACGCACCACGCGCGCGCCGTCCGTATCGATGATCTGTTTGTCGAGCACGTCGCGTGAGAGAAAGATGTCATTTTCCGCCGGGTCGTATGAAGTGATTTCATCGGCACGGCATTTCAGGGGGATCGAGGGCGCGAACAATGCCATCACCAGGAGATAGGGAATGATGGTGGTCTTGTTCCTGTCCTTGATCACCACGGCATCCACAATGGGATGGACTGCATCCGCGGGTTCGCGGGCGATCAAATCTTCCAGTTTTCCAATATAGCGGCCATCGATGTCAGTGATGGTGTGGCCAAGAATTTCGCTCAAAAAAGCCATAGGGACCTCCTTAGATTTTTATTTCGGATGAAGGCAATAAAAAATCGCCTTCGTTTGAGCGAAAGGCGATTCATATTCAGCCGCTAGTGCTTCTGAGCCTCGGCCGGTCTTCCTCCCTCATTTGATCACGGCATGCACCGGTACAGGGAGATACCACCTGGGAAAGGCAGAACCAACGAACGATATGAATCTCGCTTTCGTTTCAGAAAGATCTGTTTATGACCATCTGCGTCCACGCAGAAACCTCCTCGCATCATGTGCCGGGATTTGCCGTAGGACGGCATCACATGCTGGCAAAAGGAAAAGCCTCCCGTTTTTTTAAACCAGGAGGCGCATAAAACATGCGTACAGAAACGCCGCCTCTCTGGTTGAGCTTAAGCACTGCACATCGTAGGGATTGCATGAGCATCCCAGCCACTTTGAGCGAAGCCTTAATCCGACTCCACCTGGTCTACCCTTTGGCGTCTTTCGACGTTTCAGGACAATGGCCTGTGTATCTTGCAGCCGCCTGGCCTAACGAGGACT
>JBLNAU010000609.1:0-4624 GCA_050259515.1 Syntrophothermus sp. | reverse complement strand
TCCTTAAGTCGGCTGCCCAGCTGATCGAGCGGGATCAACTTCGCCCCGGCGATATGTCCGCTGCGGTATTCCCCAGGCTGGCGCACATCCAGCACCAGCGGCCGTTTTCCACTCTTCATTTTTTCGCTCAATTCCTGAGTACTGACCGAGGGAGCCGGTTTTCCAAAGATCTTTCCAAGCAGGTCCATTCTTGAAACCTCCCTATACAAAGATATTCAGTAGATGCTTTAACCTCGAGAAAATTACAAAGGACAATGAACCGGAGGGGATCACATCTTTTCCTCCAAAAACTCCTTTAGCACCAGTGCGCTGTTATGATCGGTATCCTTGGCGCTGTACAGGAGCGTGACATTTCCCTTTTTTGCCGCCTCCAGAATGGGCTCCCAGGCATTTGCATTCGCCTTTAGTTCCTTCCGATATCTCTTTTGAAACTCCTCCCACTTCTCCACGTCGTGGGCATACCACTGGCGCAGGTCCGGGCTGGGTGCGACGTCCTTGAGCCAGGCCTTCATCTTCAGGCTCTCCTTCTTGAACCCCCGCGGCCACAGCCGCTCCACCAGGAAACGGACCCCATCCCCAGGCTTGGGATCTTCATAGACACGCTTTATCTTGAGCATGGTCTCTCCTTTCTCCTGTGGATATTCTACTCCTCCCCCCTGTCTTATTTCGCCTTTGAGAGGGATTATCTCTATAGAATGGGTTCCCTGGACGATGAGCAAATCCACCCCCAACAGAGTATGATTGATTCCATGAAGCATCTCAAAACGGATGGTGTTGAGACAGCCCGGGATGACCCACGCTCTGAGGAGTTCGAGCTCCTGTTTCAGGAGCATTGGGCTCGTGTGTACCGCCTCCTGCGGCGGCTGGTGGGGGACCCGGCGGAAGCCGAGGATCTGGCCCTGGAAACCTTCCTGCGCCTGTACAGGCAGCCTCCGGATCGGCAGGATGGGCTCAACCTGGGCGGCTGGCTGTACCGGGTCGCGACCAATCTGGGACTGCATTCCATCCGAAGCTGGAAGCGGCGTGATCATTATGAGATCAATGCCGGAAAGTATGAGATCGAAAATACAGCAGGCGCATCTCCGGCGGAGATCCAGGCGCGCGCGGAGGAACACCGCACGGTCCGGCAGGCACTGGCCCGGATGAACAAGCGCCAATCCCAGATCCTGATCCTGCGCCATTCCGGGCTTACGTATAAGGAGATCGCCAAGACAATGGATCTATCCGCTACTTCGATCGGACCGCTTTTGGTCCGTGCCGAGCGCGAGTTCGAAAAACAATACCGTGCCCTGGCACAGGAGGACTCATGGCCAAACACCTGACCGATGGCGAGCTGCGCGCCGCCCTGGATGGAGAGCTGGAAACAGGCAGGCTCCCCCACCTGGAAACCTGCGTGGATTGCCAGGAGCGCCTGACGCAAATGAAAGCAGCGGGGCAGCAGACCGCCCGCCTGCTCGGGTTCCTGGCCCCCGGCGAAGAGCCTGTTCCGCCCGTGCATACTGCCTGGTACCGGTTTTCCCAGGAATATATCATCAAGAAGGAGTATTCAATGCTTAAACGATGGTTCTCTTATTCAGTGGTCCGCTTTGGAACGGCGGCCCTTCTCATTCTGGCCCTCATCCTGGCCTTCCCCGGCAGCCGGGCGATGGCAGGCGAGCTGCTCAATCTCTTCCGCGTCCAGCAGGTGACCGTGGTGCCGGTGGACTTCACCGGTCTCGAACAGCTGACCGGGGACGGCGCCCTCGGCGACCAGTTCACCCAGCTGATCTCACAGTCCGTGGTGATGGAGAAAAAGCCGGGCGATCCGGTGGAAGCAGCCAATGCCGGGCAGGCCAGCCAGATGGCAGGCTTCAACGTCCGGCTGCCGGCGGACCTGACGCCCAGCCAGATCTATGTCACGAACAGCGCAGCTTTCACCATGGAAGTGGACCGTGAGAAAGCCCAGGCCCTGCTCAACGAGGCCGGGCGCAGCGACCTGGTCCTGCCTGCTTCCCTGGATGGCGCCGAGATCTCGGTGGACATCCCTGCTTCGGTCAGCACCGCCTTCGGTACCTGCCCCAAGCCAGGATCGGACGTGGCTGGAAATACCGAGCAGAGCGCCACGGAACGCCGCTACCCAAATTGTGTCATCTTTGTGCAGATCCCCAGCCCCACCGTCAACGCCCCTGCCGGCCTCAATATCAATGAGCTGGCCCGCATCGGGCTGGAGTTCACCGGCATGAGCCAGGCGGATGCCACTGCCTTTACAGACAATGTGAACTGGACCTCCACGCTGGTCATCCCCATCCCGCAGAACGCCTCCACCCACAGGCAGCTCACTGTCGACGGCGTGACCGGCACCCTCATCCAGCGGCCCGCCGACGATGCCCCCCAGTACGCCCTGATCTGGGTCAAGGATGGCATCATCCATGCCATCAGCGGGCTGGGCAGCGACTCGCAAAAAGCGATCGACATGGCGAACTCGCTGAAATAGTGTCCAATACGTTTTCCGTCATTGCCCCGGCGAAGCAATTTCAAGGTATAGTGTGTGAGATTGCTTCGCCCTCATGGGCTCGCAATGACGGAAAAATATTTTTAGATGTTCTTGTCAACACGATTGAGCAAATGACTCTGTAGTTCCATATCATCCAGGTATCAGGTAATCAATGCCCGTCCCCGCGATCGAAACAGAAGAACTCCGCAAAGTATTCGGCGACCGTGCCGCTGTGAAAGGCCTCACCCTGCTTGTCGAGCAGGGTGAGGTGTTTGGCTTTCTGGGCCCCAACGGCGCCGGCAAAACCACCTCCATGAAGATGCTGCTCGGATTGGTCTCCCCCACTTCGGGCAGTGCATCGCTTCTGGGCGCGCCCATCGGGGACCGCCCCACCCTGGCCCGGGTCGGCTTTCTGCCCGAGCATTTCCGCTTCCAGGAATGGCTGACGGCCGATGAGTTCCTGCAGCTGCACGGTGAGCTGCTGGGCATGGACAAGCCTGCCCTTCGGAAGCGCAGGGAGGAGCTCCTCGAGCGGGTCGGCCTGACCGACTTTCGCGACAAGCTCCTGCGCACCTTTTCCAAGGGCATGCTGCAGCGGATCGGGCTGGCCCAGTCCCTGCTCAACCACCCCGCCCTGGTCTTCCTCGACGAGCCGACTTCCGGTCTCGACCCGGTGGGACGCCGCCTGGTGCGGGATATCATCCACGAGCTGCGGGCGGAAGGTACATCGGTTTTTCTCAACTCGCACCTGCTGAGCGAGATCGAAGTGACCTGCGACCGGGTCGCGTTTATCCGGCACGGAGAGGTGGTCCGCACGCTGGAGCTTGCCTCTCTTAACCAGAGCCAGTCCCTGCTCACCATCCGCGCTGCGGGCCTGACCCCCGAGGTTCTCTCAGCGATGGAACGCTGGGGCCGGGACATCCAGTCCGTCGACGGGCAGGTTACTCTTACGGTCGAGGACGAAGCGCACATCCCCCACATCAACCGCTATCTCGTCGAAAGCGGAGTCAATGTATATGCCATCACCCCTGTTCGCAAATCCCTGGAGGAGATCTTCATCGAAACGGTCGGAGAGGACGGTGGGCTGTGAATAAGATCTGGACCATCGCCCGCATGACCTTCCAGGAGGCCGTCCGCCGCCGCATCGTGCTGACCGGGCTGGTGCTGGGCGTGCTCTTTCTGATCATCTTTTCGATCGGCTTCCGCATGATCTACACCGCCATCCTGTCTGACCCTGCCTCGCAGGGGAACATCAGGGCCCAGGTATGGCAGGCGGAAGCATCCAACTTCTTCCTGCTGGCCGGGCTGTACGCGGTCGCTTTTCTCTCGGTGGCCATGGGCGCGCTCCTGAGCGCCGATACCCTGGCTGGCGAGATCAGCTCCGGCACCATCCAAACCCTTGTCACCAAGCCGCTGCGCCGCTCTGAGGTGGTGCTCGGCAAATGGCTGGGCTTTGCCGGCCTGCTGGGGCTGTATTCCCTGCTGATGTCCGGCGGAACGACTTTGAGCGTCTATCTTCAGGCCGGTTATGTGCCGAAAAATCTGCTGGCGGGCCTGTCGCTCATTTACCTGGAAGCGCTGCTGGTGATGACCGTGGCCCTGGCCTGCTCCAGCGCCCTTTCCGCCCTGGCCACCGGCGGGATCGTTTTTGGCATGTACGGCCTGGCCTTCATCGGCGGCTGGATCGAACAGATCGGTGCCATTTTCCGCAACCAGACCGCTGTGCAGGTGGGCATCGTTTCGAGCCTGATCATTCCCACGGAGGCGCTCTGGCGGCGGGCCACCTACCTCATGCAATCCCCGCTGTCGTCCGCCTTGCAGATGACTCCTTTTTCAACGCTCTCTGTTCCCAGTGTGATGATGATCGTATATGCGTTTATCTATTTGGTCGTGATGCTGTGGATCGCTGTAAAAACGTTTCAAAGTAGAGATCTCTAGCAAACAACAAACTTTTCCATGCTCGTCGAGGGTTTCCGACCTCGACGAGTTTTTTAACCCCAGCTCTCGAACAGCCAGGGGCTATTCCCCTGCCCCTGAAAATTTCTGTCCTTTTCCCCTCTTGCATACAGACAGATCTTTCGAGTATGCTCGAAACATGAACTGTCCAGCCTGTGGAGAGACCATCCCCAACGAGAGTAGTTTTTGCAACCA
>JBLNAU010000608.1:0-3974 GCA_050259515.1 Syntrophothermus sp. | reverse complement strand
ATCGCGATGACGCAGAACGCGCCTGCCGCAACGCCCACGCTTTCCCTGCCAACCGCCACGCCCGTCCCTGCGACGAGCACGCCGCTTCCCCCCGCGACGGCAGTCCGCTACTGTGACTGGGTCTCCTTTATCAAGGATATGACCATCCCCGACGGGACGGTGATGGACCCCGGCGAAGTGTTCACCAAGACCTGGCGTCTGCAGAACCGTGGTACGTGCACCTGGACATCTGACTACTTCCTGGTGTACACGAGCGGCGACCCCATGGGCGGCACCACGGCAGTGCGCCTGCCCGGTACCGTGGCCCCAAGCCAGTACGTGGATGTGTCCGTCACGCTGACGGCTCCCAATTCCCTGGGAAGACAGGTTGGATACTGGATGTTGCGCAATCCCTCCGGAGCCCTGTTCGGATATGGCAACAAGGCCGAGCAAGCCTTCTACGTCGACATCAAAGTGGTCCAGGAACGTTTGCCCCACGGAGAAGTCTCCGGCAGCTTGTGCTATCCCAGCGAGTTCAACCCTCCCTTGACCCTCTACTTTGAGGAGAAAGGCACCTCGAACCGGATCCAGTTCTCCATCCCGGAGAAGCAGAATGTGTACGACGTCCTCCTGCCCAATGGAACCTATTATGCCTATGCCTGGGCACCCGGCTACAACCTGGAAGGTGCCTACACGGACGGAAGTTCATTGATGAAGAGCTTTGTCGTCATCGGCGGGCAGACCACAGCCAACATCAATCTCTGCGATTGGAGCCCGCTCTCACACGCCAGAGGTGACTAAAATCGAAAGGGCGACCTGACCAGGTCGCCCTTTTTTATTCAGGGAGGGTTATTCAGACAAATTTTGTGAGAATTGGCATCGAAAGGGGGATAATCTTCACTAGCGGGTATGATTGGCATTCGGAATAATTGGTCACAACAAGCTTGAAAGGAATCCCAATGAACCGAAAATTTGCGATCGCTTTACTTGGCTTTCTGCTACTTCTAACTGCCTGTGCGCCCCAATCCGCCAGTTCCACCGCAGCAGCCGTCACGACTCCGTCTGCTGTAAAAACCTTGAAGGTAGCTGTTCTGCCGATCATTGACACACTTCCCATGTATGTTGCCCAGCAGGAGGGCCTGTTTGCAAAGCATGGTGTCAACGTGGAATTCGTTCCCGTGGCATCCGCACCCGAGCGCGACCAGTTGCTGGCGGCGGGCGGCGCGGATGGAACGATCAATGAAACGCTGGCGGTCATGCTCTTCAACAAGGAAAAGCCGCAGATGCAGGTGGTCCGTTATGCACTGCGCCCCACGGCGTCGAGCGGGCATTTCTTTATTATTGCCTCCCCAAAAAGTGACATCGCCTCCATCGATGACCTCAAAGGTGTGGAGATCGGTGTGTCGCAGGGCACCGTGATCGAATATGTGACGGATCGGCTTCTGCAGGCTGCCGGTTTTACCCCGGACGAGATCAAAACGGTGGCTGTCCCAAAGATCTCGGATCGCATGGCTTTACTTGCCTCCGGCGAGTTGAAGGCAGGTGTGATGCCCGATCCGCTGGCTGCCCTTGTGGTCGGCCAGGGAGGAAAAATTGTTGCCGACGATTCGAAGAATCCAGAATACGGTTTTAGCGTGATCTCCTTCCGCAAGCAGGTGATCGACTCCAATCCGGGCGCCATCAAAAGTTTTCTGGCCGCCATCGAGGAGGCGACCACATTGCTCAATGCAGACCCTGCAAAATATAAAAACGTTTTGAGCGAGCAGAAGCTTGTGCCGGCGCCTTTGCTTGATCGGTACCAGCCGCCCGTCTTCCCCACGGCCGGTGTGCCTACGGAAGGGGAGTGGAAAGATGCTCTGAGCTGGCTGAAGGAAAAAGGCATCCTGACAACGGATGTCTCATACCAGGATTCGGTCAACGGAACGCTTCTTCCCTAAAGCGGGTCCCGCCCTCGAGCCATCATCCAATGATCCACATCAACTCCGTAACCTTTGCCTATCCTCACGCAGTCAGCATTTTTGAGGACTTCTCGCTGGACATTTCGCGCGGCGAGACCTGGGCGATTCTGGGTCCATCAGGTTGCGGGAAAACATCCCTGCTCTATTTGCTTGCCGGTCTGCATTCGCCCACTCGAGGACAGATTACCATCGACGGAGAGATCCTCAGGCGGCCTCGCCCTCGTAGTGGGCTGATCCTGCAGGATTATGGCCTGCTCCCGTGGTCCACCGTGCGGGACAATGTGGAGTTGGGCCTGCGTGTCCGCAAATTCTACGGTGAGGATGGAAAGCATACGCCGGTCAACTTTCAACCTGTCAACACTGTCCCCTACTGGCTCGAGCGACTGGGGATCACTGAAGTGTCGCAGAAATTTCCCTCCCAAATCTCGGGCGGACAGCGCCAGCGCACGGCGATCGCCCGCACCCTGGCCCTCGAGCCGGACCTGCTTTTGATGGATGAACCCTTTTCCTCCCTGGACGCGATCACACGCGGCGACCTGCAAAATCTGACCTTGGGTCTGTGTGCCGAGCAAAATTTGACCCTGGTGATTGTGACACACGCCATCGAAGAAGCGGTTGCGTTGGGGGAAAAGATTTTGCTTTTGGGCGAAGCACCCAATAAAATCCCGAAGATTTTTGATAACCCGTGCGCCGGTCAAAGCGGATATCGAAACAGCCAGCCCTATCACGCCTTATGCGACCTGCTCTGGAAAGAGATGCACCATGAAACGGCGTGACGCATTTCTGGCTGCCCTGGGATTACTGCTGGTATGGCAGGTCCTGGCGATGTTTGTAAACCTTCCCATTTTGCCGGCACCTGTCAAAGTGTTCACAGTCTTCATCGATGAATTAGGGAATGGCTTGTTGAAACATTTCGTGTACAGCTTGTGGAGGGTCTTTGCAGGGATGATGCTGTCCGTGCTGGTGGCTGTCCCGGTCGGGCTGGCGATCGGCGGTTCCAAGACATTGAACCGGATCTTTTCCCCGCTGGTCTACCTACTGTATCCCATCCCCAAGGTGGTCTTTGTGCCGATCGTGATCCTGTTCCTGGGGATCGGTGAGACGGCAAAGATCAGCATCCTGTTCCTGATCCTGTTTTTCCAGATCGTGGTGCTGGTCCGCGACCAGGCGGCCGGGCTGTCTCCGCAGTTGATCCAGAGTCTCAACAGCCTGGGTGCAGGGAGGCGCGCCCTGTTCCGGTTTGTCTATCTTCCAGCCAGTCTGCCTGCCATCCTGACCGCCCTGCGCCAGTCGATTGGAACCGCGGTCGCGGTGCTGTATATCACCGAATTGTCCGCGACAAGATACGGGCTGGGATATTACATTTACTACAACGGCAGCACCCTGCTGGATTATCCTGCCATGTATGCGGGCGTGATCGCCATGAGCCTGCTCGGGCTGGGGATGTATTTCAGCGTGGACTGGCTAGAACGGAAATGGTGCCGCTGGAAGTTTTTGGCTGAATAACAATCCGAGCCAGAACAGGATGCTGAAAACCAGGGCGACCTGGCCGGTCCCTGCCAGGGCTGCATTCAGCGGGCGTCCCTTCTGCGTACGAACGATTTTCGCCGTGCGAATGGCAAGCGGCAGGGAAAGCCAGGTGAGAAGGGCTAACCAGGGCACAATATGGAACAATGCAGCCAGCGGAATCGCAAGATACGCAGCGATGATGCAGACCCCGTACTCCATCCTGCTTCCTCGCTCCCCCAGAATGACAGCCATGGTATGTTTTCCTGCTTTGCGATCGTTATCCAGATCGCGTAAATTATTGACCACCAGAATGGCAGTGATGACCAAGCCTGGCGGAACGGCCATCCACCAGGCAGCTGTGGAGACAAAGCCGGCCTGCACAAAGTAGGTTCCGGCCACCGAGGCGAGACCAAAAAAGATAAAGACGAACGCATCGCCCATACCATAATAGCCGATAGGAAAAGGCCCGCCTGTATAAGCGATCGCCGAAACGATGGCCGCGATCCCGAGCAGGACTATCGGCCAGCC
>JBLNAU010000607.1:0-4681 GCA_050259515.1 Syntrophothermus sp. | reverse complement strand
AGGGCGACCAGAATGCCCAACTGGCCTCCCCAGGTGGCCAGGACTGTTCCCAGGGCGCCCACTGCCAGGATCGCGATCGTCATGCGATCGCGATCCACTTTTAATTGATTGATCTTGTTATTATGCCAGTTCAGCTGATCTTCCAGTCTATCCTGGAAATATAGGTCCCCGGTAAGGTCGTCAAAATTGTGATCACGTGCAGGGGTAGTCCTTTGCCCGGCCTTGGGAGCAGGTTGCTTGTTCTCCTTATTTTTCTTTGGCTTGGGCTCCTCCAGCGAGAACACCCCTCCTAAAGCGCGATAGACCTGCCGCTGGATGTTCTCCAGGCTGGTCTCAAGCATCTTGTTGCGCTCGTTCTTCGGCCAGATCGTGCGGTAAAAATAGATCTCTTTTTTGATCTCCTCGGCCGCCGCGCGCGTGACCCACCAGTCTCCATTGGCATACTTTTTGCTGGCGAAGGCAGCCAGCAGGGAGGCAATGACCGGCGTTGTGATAAACACGATTCTTGCGAACAAGGCAAACCAAGCGAATCCTGGATGACCTTTCAGCCAGTTATCATTGATTACCTGGGAAAGAATGGCAGTCAATGTTGCCAGAATGCCGAGAACTGCGATCCAGCCGCGCATACTGTAAAATCCATTTTTTCGCCGGCCGGAGTGGGCGCTAAAGTTGGCGTATCGTTTCCAGGCCAGGTCAAGGATGGGTGAGTGATTTTGGGGTTCAGTTTCCATGGCAGTTACCTCTGTTGAACATCAGGATGTAAATTCGCCCTAGCGTGAGACGAGCCAGGCAGCGACAAAGCCCTCTGCCCCGGCCGGGTCCCTGACTTTAAGCCACTGATCGTTTTTTCCTATCTTGCTGTCTGCACTGGGCTCGGTGATGGTAAGCACCGTCCCAAGCGGCAGGCGCTTGATCAGGGTCGCATCATTGACCACCGGCTGGTTGCGCAATGCGATGTTATCTGAAATTGCCTTTACCTGGAGAGGTCCATTGCTGGCTGAAGTGGCGGGCTGTGAACCACTGGCATATGTCACATACCAGGCTGCCACATAGCCTTCCTTGTTGTTGGCATCCCGCACCTTGATCCACTGGCCCGTGACGCCCACTTTCGGGATTGCCTGGCTGGATGGTTCAAGACAGATGAGCGTTTCTGTTACAGGGACGCGCCGGATCACATTCTTGGGGTCAATGGCGGGTTGCGAACGGAAGGCGAGCTCGTCGACGGGTACAAATGTCAGGGCACCCGGGGTTGAGGCGGGAGTCGAGGTGGATGTCGCCGTGGCGACCGCAGTGACGACCACCTGCGATGTGGTGGCGGGCTGTCCTTTTGTCTCGGAAACATACCAGGCTGCCACATATCCCTGGTCGCCGGTGGGATCCTGTACGTTCAGCCACTGTCCATTGACACCCAATTTCGCGCGGGCCGTGTCTTTCGGTTCAAGGGAAATCAATTCTGTGCCGGCGACCATACGTTTCCACAAGTAACCGCTGATGGACGGGTCGGCGCGCAGGGCCAGATCATCCTGGGCAGCATAAATAGTGAATCGTTCTGCGGGAACAGGAAGCTTTGTCTTTGCAGGGGGCGGAGGCGGCGTGGCATTGACCAGGTCGAACCACAGCACCGCGCTGATCTCTTTCTCGAGGGTGGCACCGTTATATTTGTAGCGGGAGGTCAGTAACACATCCCGGCTGGGACCATCGCCGGCATATTTATAAGGATCGTAAAGGACATAATCATTTCCCCTTTTCTCTTTTACCAGGACAAAGTGAGTTTGAATGCCCGCCTGTTTGTTCCAGTCCACCTGCAGGATAACCGGTTTCCCTGCTGCGATTGCCGCGTCGATCAGGGCAATGGGTGCGGCTGAATTTTCGCAGGATTGCATATCCCGATAAATGCAGTTGGGCCAGAGATACGGCAAAAAGCTGGGAATAAAAAGAGCCCCCTGGAAGCCGCCTGCCTTGATCATTTTGTTGTTGACGCTTTCCGGTGTCTCATTGTATCCAATCCCGTTCAGCATCATGGTGGCTGATGTCAGCAGACACCCCCAGCCGCCGATCGTTTCATTGGAGTTTCCGAGCTTGCAGTTCTTCCACTTATCGTCATTTTGATATAAATTCAGGGTCTTGAACATCGTCCTGCCTCCTGCATTGATCTAAAGCGAAACATATCGTTCATGACAGCTGGTCCCTGCACGGGGTTACACCCTCTTTTGAATTACCATTAAGGTTCGATCCGGAAATCCTGACTGTTTTTATGATTTTACTCCAAACCGACTGTTGAACAGGCCCCGGATTTCCCTTTTGCTTCTTGCTGGCAGTTGACAGGCTCTAACTGGAGGGATTGACCTTGACTGAAATGAGGCTCAAATCACTTGCTGGTTTCAAGCGCGTTGTTCGAATCCCACCAGCGGGAAAGATGCTTTTGCGGGCGAAGCGGCTCGTCGGAATAATGAGAGATATCATTGAACAGCATCAGTCGCGCATGAACGGGATCCTTGAAGTCCAGGATATTCAAGCAGGCGGGCGCCTGGTCCAGCCGGTCACGATAGCCGCGCTCGTCGAAACCGAGAAGACTGCTCAGTATGAGACGGATGGTCGCCTTATGTGAGACGACAACGATATTTTTATCCTTATGAGAGACAACGATCTCACGGACGACCGGCAGTGCCCGCGCCAAAACACTGATCCCGGATTCCCCTCCTTCAGGCGCAAAAGTGAACGGGTCGGCCTCCCAGGAGGAGTATTCGTCCGGGAACTGGGTCTCGACCTCCTTGCGTGTCATTCCCTCCCAGTGCCCATGGCTGATCTCCCGCAGACCATCACGCTGGAGCACAGACAGCCGGTGGTGCCTGGCGATCGCCTCCGCAGTCTGCATGGTCCGGTCCAGGGGACTGGCATAGACCGCCGCGATCTCATCGTCTGCCAGACGGATGGCGAGGCGCTCTGCCTGAGCGAGCCCCTCCTCGGAAAGAAAAACATTGGCTGCACCTGAAAAGCGGTCCTCTGTGGAGAGCGGAGTGGCTCCATGCCGGATGAGATAAAGACGGGTTGTCATCTAGGGTGGCCTTATCCTTGATTTTTATTTATGCATTTGCTTGGATTCGAATTGTAATCCCAAACGATATCAAGAGAATAAAAAGCATGCCTCATCGCGAAATCCAGCCGCGTAAAGGCTCATGGAGCCTTTTTCACATACCTGTCAAAAAACTCTATGCTTCGCCGCATGGCCGTGCTGAAATTGTTTGAAATGTTATGGTTGTCGCCTTCGTATTTGTAGAGTTCCACATACTGCCCGGCATCCAGCATCTGGTAAAACAGGCGCTCTGAAAATTCCAGCGGTACTTCCTCATCCGCGGTTCCGTGATGGAGCTGGATGGGCCCGGAGAGGTCGCTCAAAAATGAATTGGCAGAGATGGAATTCCAAAACTCCGGGTTTTCCTCCGGCGAGCCGTATTGCTGTATGAAGGAGAATCTCCAGGAGCGCGGGGACGGTGTTGGAGTGGCGGACGCGCCTGGTCCTCTGCGCCAGCGCGTCAAAAGGTCCGGGTACGAAGCGACGACGCCTCCCCAGATCACACCGGCCTTGATATCCTTCGTAATGACCATGGACCGCAGGGTGATATACCCGCCCATCGAATGACCCCACATCCCGATGCGGTTGGGATCGGCATCCGGGTAGCGCTTTACGGACGCAACGGCATTGAGCACATCCACAGTGTAAGCGGGACTGCCATAAGCGCCGCTCGCAACCCCCTCCGAGTTTCCGTGACCTCGATAGTCGGACCGGAAAACAATATAGCCGCTGCGGGCGATTAAATCCACATAGGCCACATAGCGTTCCGTGGAGACGTAGACCTCTGGCGGGATGTAACCGTGATTGAAGACGATCACCGGCCATCCTGTGGCTGGCTTTTCACCCATGGGGACAGTCATCAAGGCGTAGATCTTCAGGCCCTCTGAGCGATAGGAGACATAATAGCGATTGTAGTTAACACCAGGGTCGAGTGTCGATTCAATAACGATATCACTCCCTGGATACTCACGGGCGCGCATGGCGCGTATTTCAAGCGGATTTGGAATTGGTGTTGCTGTCGGTTCAGGCGTGAGGGTTGGTGTTTGAGGCGGGGGAAGTGTGGGAAGGGGAGAGGCGGTTGAAGTGGGAACAGAGCTGGGCATGGCCGGGGACATATCCGGGCCGGGACCACACCCCGTGAGGGCCAGGGAAAGCAGCACAAGAATTAAAAAACAGGTAAAAATCCTATTCATTTTACAGGTCCTCTTCATGGGTCTAGGCATAAACAACGCAGCCGCGTTCTTCCAGTTTGTGCATCCAGCCAGGCAGGGTTTGAAAACGATTCCAGCGCAGGTCAAGCTTTTCCAGCTTACGCAGCCGGGATACACTTTCAGGCAGGGCAGAGAGCTTGTTCGCTCGCAGATCGAGGAAGCGCAGGTTGTTCAGTTTGCCAAGGGAGTCGGGGAGCGATGTGAGCTGATTGAAGCGCAGGTCAAGGTCGGTAAGATTTTCCGCGTCGCCTACCGAGTCGGGGAGCAGGTCGAGTTGATTATTTTCCAGCATCAGCTTTCTCAGATTTTTTAATTTTCCGATGGAACCTGGAAGAGTGGAAAGCTGGTTTTTCATCAAGTACAGCTCACGCAGGTTTTTCAAGCGGCCGATGGAATC
>JBLNAU010000606.1:0-2973 GCA_050259515.1 Syntrophothermus sp. | reverse complement strand
GTGAGACGGACGGAGAGCCTGGAGGTGGTGAATCTCCGGCAGCACTTTTCCTCCATACCGCCCGGCCCCTGGTCCGATGCGCCCAATCAAGCGGTTGTGATTCCAATTCCTTCCAATAAATCTCATGAACCTGCGGGATTGCTGGTGGCCGGTGTAAGCGCCCGGCTGAGCTTCGATCAGCTTTACCAGGATTTTATTGAGCTGGTCAGGACACAAATTGCCACGGCCATTGCCAATGCCCGCGTCTATGAAGAGGAGCGCCGTCGCGCCGAGGCGCTGGCCGAGATCGACCGCGCCAAGACCGTCTTCTTCAGCAATGTGAGCCATGAGTTCCGTACCCCGCTGACGCTCATGATCGGTCCCCTGGAGGACATGCTTACCCGTGAGGATTTATCCTCGCTCGATCGTGAGCGCCTTGAGCTCGCCCATCGGAATGCCATGCGCCAGCTTAAGCTGGTGAACTCCTTGCTGGATTTTTCCCGCATTGAAGCAAAGCGCATTCAGGCAAACTATGAGCCGGTGGACCTGGCGGCTTACACTGCCGACCTGACCAGCATGTTCCGTTCTGCGATCGAGCGCGCCGGTTTGAAACTTCGGGTCGACTGCCGGCCGTTGAGGGGACCCATCTATGTGGACCGTGAGATGTGGGAGAAGATCATTTTGAACCTGCTTTCGAATGCCTTCAAATTTACATTCGAAGGAGAGATCGCTGTTTCCGTGCGGCAGGTTGGGGAAAAAGTTGAATTGATCGTGAGAGATACCGGGGTCGGCATCCCGGAAGACGAGCTGTCCCATATGTTCGAGCGCTTCCACCGGATACGCGATTCCCGTTCGCGAACACATGAAGGGACCGGCATCGGACTGGCACTGGTGCAGGAACTCGTTCATCTGCATGGCGGCGAGATCCAGGTCGCCAGCCGCGAAAACGAGGGCACCACCTTCACGATTTCCATTCCAACCGGGACCGGCCACCTGCCCCAGGATCGGATCGGTGCCAGGCGAACCCTGGCTTCCACAGCCCTGGGTGTTGAGCCGTATATCCAGGAGGCATTATCCTGGCTGCCGGAGGAAAATTCCGCCTATGTGATCGGCACACCGTGGGTGGGGGTGAACGCCCGGGATACATCTGTAATAGCGCAGGAACAACAAGGAATGCCTGCAAACAGGCCCCGCATCCTGCTTGCAGATGACAACATGGATATGCGTGCGTACATCAAGAGGCTTCTCGAACAGAATAACTATGAGGTGGAGGCCGTGTCCGATGGATTATCCGCCTTGCAGGCTGCCCGAACCCGCGTACCCGACCTGGTCCTGACCGATGTAATGATGCCCGGGATCGACGGTTTTGAACTCTTGCGGGAGCTGCGAACGCATGAAGCCACCGCGACCCTTCCCGTCATTATGCTTTCTGCCCGTGCCGGTGAGGAGGCGCGCGTCGAGGGCATGCAGGCCGGGGCGGACGATTACTTGATCAAACCGTTCAGTGCCCGTGAGCTGCTGGCACGCGTGGGAGCGCGCCTGGAGATCGCCCGTACACGCAAGCAAGCCGAAGAGGCGATCCAGTATCGGTCCGCCGAATTCGAGACACTGCTCAACCAGGCGCCTCTCGGCGTTTATCTGGTTGATGCCGACTTCCGCCTCCGGGCGGTGAACCCGGCTGCCCAGCCTACCTTTGGCGATATCCCGAACTTGATCGGACGGGATCTGGATGAAGTGATGCATATCCTGTGGAACAGGAAATATGCCGATGAGGTGGTGCAGATCTTCCGCCACACGCTGGAGACCGGTGAGCCGTATGAGACGCCCGAGCGATTTGAGTATCGTATCGACCGTGGGATGTATGAGTATTACCAGTGGCGTCTGGATCGGATTTTACTCCCGGATGGCCGCTTCGGCGTGGTCTGCTATTTCCGCGACCTCTCCGATCAGGCCAGGGCCCAGGCGACGATTGCCGAATCTGAGGAACGGTATCGAGGCATCGTCAATCAGTCCGTGGGAGCCATCGCAGAAGCCGACCCATCCGGCCGCTTCACGATGGTCAATGACCGGCTTTGTGAAATGACGGGCTATACGCGCGAAGAGTTACTCCAAATGCACATGCAGGATCTGACCCACCCCGAAGACAGGCTTCAAAGCCAGGATCTGCTTGGCAGGCTGGTCGGTGAAGGCATACCCTATGAGATCGAGAAGCGTTACATTCGCAAGGACGGCTCGGTCATCTGGGTCCATAAGAGTGTGTCCGCGATTCGTGAAGCTGGCGGTACGGCCGTCCGGTCCTTGATCATGGTGCTGATCGATGTGACGAAAAGCAAGCAGGTGGAGATTGCTCTCCAGCAGTTGAACCTTCAATTGGAAAACCTCGTCCAGGAACGGACATCAGAACTGCAGGCGGCCAACCAATCCCTGCGGGAGGAGATTTCCGGCCGCATCCGGGTGGAGAAGGAGCTGAGCCTGCACCGCGACCGCCTGCGACAGCTTTCCAGGCGCCTGGTGGAAGTGCAGGAGGAGGAACGGCGTGCCATCGCCCGCGAACTGCACGACCGCGCCGGACAGGTTCTCTCTGCTCTTAACATTAACTTGACCATCATGAGCCAGCAGCTCTCAGAAGAGTCGAAAGAGCGGATCGGAGCGCGCATGAGCGATTCCATGAAGCTGACCACAGAAGTAATCTCGCTGATCCGCATCGTGGTCAGTGACCTGAGGCCGACCGTGCTGTATGATTATGGCCTGGAGGCCGCTTTGGCCTCCTATATCCGGGAATATCAATCCCGTTATGGGATCAATATCCGTCTCGATCAGCCGCGCACCCCCCTCCCCCGGCTGGAGCCGCATATTTCCATGACCCTTCTGCGCATCCTGCAAGAGTCGCTGACCAATATTGTCCGTCATGCCCACGCTAGCAAGGTTCGTGTTGCCATTGGTCTGGTGGAGGACAAGATCCGTCTGACGATTCAGGATGATGGTGTGGGGATC
>JBLNAU010000605.1:0-3991 GCA_050259515.1 Syntrophothermus sp. | reverse complement strand
GCTCGATTACCTGGAGCTGCTGCAGCTGTTTGCCCCCTACGCGGATTACCTGGCGATCAACATCAGCTCCCCCAACACCGTTGGCCTGCGCCAGTTGCAGGGACGGGCTGCTCTTGAAGGTCTTCTCACCCAGCTTGACATTCAAAGAAGGATGGAGGAACAAACGCTCGAGAAGCGGCTTCCACTCCTCGTCAAGCTTGCACCTGACCTTTCGGAGCGGGAGCTCGACGATGCCGCGGATGTTATCCTCAGCACGAACATGGATGGCATCATTGCCACCAACACCACCCTGGCGCGCGAAGGGCTCCGATCCAGTCACAGGGAGGAGACCGGCGGGCTCAGCGGGAAACCGCTGCGGATCCGCAGTGAGGCGGTGCTTTCCCATCTGGTGAAACGTCTCAATGGAAGGATCCCGGTGGTCAGCGTGGGCGGCATCATGACTTCCGAGGATGCAAAAAGGCGCCTCGACCTGGGCGCGGCATTGATCCAGGTTTACACCGGGTTGATCTACCAGGGTCCCGGGTTGGTAAAAAAAATCCTGGTGGAGTGAACTCCACCAGGATTCGTTATTGTGCGGGGCGCAGGGCAGGCTGTGGGGCTTCCTTTGGATTCCTGAAAAATCCGGGGTCGAGTGGCAGAGGCTGGAAGCTTGTGCCGGTTCCCAACTGGCCCGAGGGAATATAGTATAAAACCGTCGGGGCCTCACCGCCCAATGTCAGATCCTGGTAAGCGAAGATCAAATAGGAGCCGTCCGGGCTCCAGCGCGCGTCCCGATAACAGCACTTCCCTTCCACAGGATTGATCAGGTTCGGCTTGTGGGTTTTCCAGTTATACATATACAGCTCGCCCCAGCCGTTATTCCGCCGCGAGGTATTGAACAGGAAAAGGTCGTACCCATCCCAGTCATCATCCGGGATCTCCCGGTTCTGGTAACCAACCGGGTTGAACCTTGTGCCAGGAAAGTTATCGAGCATTTTGATCGATTGAGGGCTGCAGGCCGATAGATCGAACACACCCACTTGGTCCGCCTGTAGTGAGCTGTTCCCCGCGTCGATCCCCGTAAACAGCCAGGACACAAGCTTATCATCCGCCGACCAGCGTGCTTCCTGCACCTGGAGGGCAGCCTTGGTCTTTGGGGTGGGCAGGATGCAGGCTCCCTCTATGCCCATGAGCTTGCTGCGGGAGTCGATCTCCTTCATGGCTTCCAGGTCGAACGGCACCACGAAGATCTCGTTGTTCATGGCGATCATCACCTGCCTGCCATCATGAGACACCTGATAGGCATCCAGGGAATAGGAGGGTGGAAAACTTGAGAGCGTTTCCACCGAGTCCGTATCCAGCTTGTAGTACTTGACGATCGTGCCGCTGAGGAACAGAAGCGTGTTCCGGTCCAGCCACTGCAGATCGTTCTTAGGCGCGCCATCGGTTGTTAATTGTTTCGGATCACTGCCATCCACATTCAGGGACCAGATCTCATTATTGGCCACCAGGGCGATCTTGTCCGCTTCGCCCAGGACGGGCATCGACGACAGGGCCGGTGCTTCCGTTGGAGTAGGCAGAACTTCGGTTGGGGCTTCGAGAGTTAGAGTAGCCATCTCGGTTGGCACATCGGTGAGTTCCGATGTAGCAGTGGGGCGAGGCGCAGGTGTGGAGGTATCGACGGCAACCGGCGTATCTGTACTCTGTGGAGTGTTGAGGCCATTGAAAACAAAAAAGCCGCCGGCTCCCAGCCCGATCAGAACCAGGATCGGCAGAATCACGATCAACGGATTGAACGCCTTTTTCAGCGGCGGAGGCGCTGTCTTTTTGCTGACCACAGTCGCCGGTACCACCGGCGACACGTGCGTCTGCATCTGTGTCGTGGTCGCACGCAGGACCTCATGCAGCGCGTTGGCCATATCGACCGCGGTGGGATAACGGTCGCTTTTGTCCTTCGCCATCGCCTTTTGGATGTTGGTATCCATCCCGGCCGGCAGCTTTGGGTTGGCGGTCAGAATGTGCGGGACCGGGTCGGTGATATGCTTGATGGCCATACCCATGGGAGTATCGGCCTCATAAGGCTGTTTGCCGGTCAGCATTTCATACAGAATAATACCGAGGGAATAAATATCGGCGCGCCCATCGATCTCATCGCCCTGCGCCTGCTCGGGAGCCATGTAGGCCGGAGTGCCGATGATGGCACTCCCGGTTACGTTACCGGTCTGGGCCTGGGAAAGCTTGGCGATGCCGAAATCGGAAATATAGGGATTATTTCGTTTGTCAAAAAGAATGTTACTGGGCTTGATGTCGCGATGAATGATCCCCTTCGAATGAGCTTCGTCCAAACCGGGAGCAATCGCGCTCAGGATGCGTGCGGCTTCCTCCATATCCATGATGCCAGCTTTCATTCGATCTGAAAGCGATCCCCCACTCATGTAGCGCATGACAAAGAAAGGCTGTCCATCCGCCTCACCCACGTCGTACACCGGCACAATGGCAGTATGCTCAAGCTGGGCGATGATTTTGGCTTCCCGCTCGAAGCGTAGTCGGAACTGCGGGTCGGCATGCAACAACTCGGGGGGAAGAACTTTTACAGCCACCTCCCGCTCGAAGCGAGGGTCGTATGCCCGGTAGACCGTTGCCATTCCTCCGCGCCCTAATTCAGATTTGACTTCGTAGAGGCCAATTTTTTCCGGTTGCATAGTAGGTCAAGTATACTACCCGGGTTTACGAAAGAAAACGTGTCATCATGGCAACTTAATAATGAAACTGCAGACCAGATAGGCTGAAACTAAATACGTCTTTTTACGTCTTATAGATAGCAATTACGACATACAGGCCGCATACCGGCTCTGGCTCCCGAAGTGTAAGGTCTAGACACCTAATAGAAATGTCGGGATTCAGAAATCCATTCGTAAGGTTTGCAGACACTCATTTATGGTATATTGGCGGAACTATGGACGAAAAAATCACAATCATTGAAGGGCCACCCCCGGTTTTTGAAGCCGTAAACGACGGCTGGGCTTTGGGCTTGAACGAAGGCTCTCGCCTGTCGGTCCCTGCACTGACACGCTTGCGCACCTATAATGGTCCGGCTCTCGTGGAACGCTGTTACCGGGCCTGGCATTCCCAGACCCCGATCCATCTACATTATCGAAATGACATGGGCATGGAGCAGGCAGCTCCCATCCTGGCGGCTCGTAATGTGGAAACCCCTGATGGGCATGTCCTTTTGCTGTGGGTCTATCTCGACCACGACAAGGTGGAATACGAGATGGACAAGGGCGAGGACGAATCGGACGAGGATAATTACGAGTAAAGTAAAAGACCGGACAAATGTCCGGTCTTTTTATGAGGGAATCGCTGATTTTAGTCATATTGACGGGGATTTGACTCTCTGATAAGGTTAATAAGATGTAAGACAATTTATTGGGCAATCATTCCATGAGAATATGTTCGCCATAACCCGAAATGAAAGCGGGCTCCCTGTCCGGGATGCCCGCTTATATTTTCTCTACATCAAAACACTATTTTAGGAGAAATAAAATATGTCAGGACAAATCAATGCCTTTGAAATGGCACAGAAGCAGTTTGACGGTGTAGCCGAACTGCTCAAACTAGATCCCGGCGTACGTGAAGTACTGCGCTGGCCGATGCGCGAGTATTCCTTCCGCATCCCGATCCGCATGGACGATGGCAGCGTCTGCGTCTTCCAGGGATTCCGCGTCCAGCACAACGATGCGCGCGGCCCCAATAAGGGTGGCATCCGCTTCCACCCTGCTGAGACATTCGACACCGTACGCGCCCTGGCCACCTGGATGACCTGGAAATGCGCCGTTGCCGATATCCCGCTGGGCGGTGGCAAGGGCGGCGTGATCTGCGATCCCTCCGCGCTGTCAGCCAATGAGAAGGAACAGATCTGCCGCGGTTGGGTGGACGTCATGTGGAAGAACATCGGTCCCCGAAACGATGTGCCGGCTCCGGATGTTGGAACGACCCCCCAGATGATGGG
>JBLNAU010000604.1:0-6179 GCA_050259515.1 Syntrophothermus sp. | reverse complement strand
CAGCAGGGCATTATTTCGGAGCACACCTGGCAGACATTGTCTCCTTTAATTCAAAAGCAGAACGATGCACTGGTGGACGCGGTACGCGAAGTGATCAAATCAGATCCGGTGGTGGAAGCGGAGGAGATCGATACGGCACGCCGCGAGGCCCTGCGCGCGCAGAGGAACGCGCTGCGAGGCCTGCTGCGGGATGGGGTCATTTCAGAGGAAAGTTATATGATCCTTGTCCGGGAGGTGGATGCCGCCCTGATGGATGAGAATTTGTCGTGGCCCGAAACTACGCAGAATAGTTGATTATTCCGGTTGAATCCTGTTAAAACTTCTGATAAGATGCAGGGAGAGGTATTATGGAAAATTCGATACATCATTTGATGCTTGCGGTTGTCCAGGACCAGGATATGGAGGTTGCCACGCGGGCCCTCGAGCAGCTCGGCCTGCCGGTGGTCTTCCTGTCCAGTGCCGGCGGATTCCTGGGAAGGCGGAATGCGACCCTTTTGATCGGCCTGCGTCCGGGCAAGGAGGATGCGGCCATCAAGTCTCTGGAGGAATCCTGCCGCCAGCGGATCGAGTATCTGACCCTGCCGCTGGAGGGCTCGCCTCTGCCCATGCCGACCCCTGTTCCCGTTACCGTTGGGGGCGCGACCGTTTTTGCCCTGCCCGTTGAACACTTTGAAGAATTCTAAACAGGAGCGTGTCTCATGAAAATGATCATTCTGATTCTTAAAGATAACGACTCTGATGCCGTGACCCAGGCGCTCACCTCCGCCCAGTATCGTGTGACGCGCGTCGCCTCCACCGGTGGATTCCTGCGGAGCGGCGTGGTGACCCTGCTGCTGGGTGTACTGGATGAGCGGCTGGATGCCGCCCTGGAATTGATCCGCGGCAAGTTGCAGCCGCTGCCCTCCGGGGAGAGACGTGCCACCCTTTTTGTCGTTCCCGTGGAGCGATTCGAGCAGGTCTGATTGGAACAAAATCCACAAGAAGACAGTCCATAGTCCAGAGGCAGAGACACTGAGACGCCCTCTCCGTGTCTCTGTATTTTAACGATCACGTATCTGGATCCATCTGGATGGAGGAAATCTTGAGGAAACCGTACCGTTCCCTGCTGGCTTTTGGTATTCTTACAATGCTGACCATGGCTTGTGGCCTGCCTTTTCTGATGCGGGAATCTCCACCTACCCCGCCATCGGAATCGCAGGTCTCGACCGCCGTGGCTTTGACATTTCAGGCTCTGACCCCCACCGTCACGCCTGTCTCCGCCCTTTTGCCTCGCACTTTATATTATCTTGGCCCCGATGAGGCCGGGCTGACCCAGGTGTACCGCCTCGAAAGAGATGGCAGGACTGTTACACGCGTCACCTACGAACCCCTGCCTGTCGGCAACTATGGGGTAAACCCGGTGGATGGAAGCGTGGCGTTCGTGGCCAATAACCAGCTCGTTTTGATCAACGCGGATAATTCCGGCCGCCGCGTCCTGGTGGACGGTGGGGCGGTGGATGAGAACAACGCCTTTCTGACCCGGATCACCAATCCGGTCTTTTCGCCGGACGGACAGATCCTGGCCTATGGTTATAAGGGCTTGAACTTCTATTCACTCTCTACGGGGGTTAACAACCTCGTGATTCAAGATCAGGTCAGGGATCTGGGTAATGGCATGATGTTCCCCACCGAGTTGTACTGGCCGGAGAAGTATTCTCCGGACGGCAGTAAATTGATGATCACCCTCGGCTACTATGAAGGCGCGGAAGCCGCCTTTTATGACGTGCAAAGTAAATCCTTGACCCGGCTTAAGGATGCGCCGGGAGCATTGATCTGCTGTGGCGGTGCCCTATGGTCGGCGGATGGCACGAAGGTTCATTCTGGAAATGCCGCGGCAGGCATGTTCAACCCTGGATTGTGGCAGGTGGATCCATCGAACGGGGACGTGACCACCCTGCTGGCCAGCAATTACGATACCAATACCTTTAACCTGGCGAAGTATCCTTTTCTTGCCCCGGATAATCAGCTGTATTTTTTCTACCTGGCTTCCAATACCGGCGAGTACAGCCGCACCCCTCTGCAACTGGTGCGCTCTGCCGTAGACGGCGTCACCGGGCGGACGGTGATTCGCGCAGAGAAGTTCGATATGATGAACGAAGCCTTATGGGCGCCGGATGCCAGCTTTGTGATCGTAGCCAAAGCGCCCACGCAGGATGTGTATCAAGGGGGCAGCCCTTCCATCGTCTATATAGATGGCAGACCGGATGTGCAACTGACGGACTTCGCGCAGCAGATGAGATGGGGACCCTAAAAGTGTGGAGGACGGCGGCCGCCGTCTCCCACAGTTTATTCTTCCAAAACAAAATTATCGATCAGCCTGGTCTTTCCGATGAATACAGCCATGGAGAGCAGGGCTTTTCGATTTATGGTCCCCAGCTCTTCCAGGGTCTCATAATCTGCGCAGGATACATATTGCATCTCTGCCAGCGGCTCTGAGGCCAGGATATCCTTCATGACCTGGCGAAGCATTCCGGCATCCCGCTCGCCGTTGTCGTACGCCTCTTTCGCTTCACACAGCGATCGGTAGAGGATGGTCGCTGCCTTGCGCTGTTCCGGGTCCAGATATACATTGCGGCTGGACATGGCCAGCCCATCCGGCTCGCGCACGATCGGGCAGACCACGATCTCGATGGGGTAATTCAGGTCCCGCACCATCTGGCGGATGACGGCTGCCTGCTGGGCATCCTTCTGGCCAAAGTAGGCCCGGTCGGGCTGGACTCCGTTGAACAGCTTGGCAACGATTGTTGTTACGCCCCTGAAATGGCCGGGTCTCATCGCGCCCTCCAGGGGACGTGCCATCTCTTGCACCTCCACCCAGGTCTGGTATCCGGCGGGATACATGATCTCGGGGGTGGGAGTCCATAGCAGGTCGGTGTAGGGTTCGATCAGCCGCATATCCCGCTCCAGGTCACGCGGGTACCTGGACAGGTCCTCCCTGGGACCGAATTGGGTGGGGTTGACGAAAATGGACACCACAACATAGTCGCATTCCTCCCGCGCTTTTCGGATCAGGGAGAGATGCCCCTCGTGCAGATAGCCCATGGTCGGCACGAGGCCCACCCTGCCGGGGAGGGAACGGCGTGTGGAACGCAGGTCGGACAGGGAAATTATAGTACGCATATACGAAATGACTCCTGATTGACACTCTTAGAAAATCTGTGCTAAACTTAATTGATTACCCGTCAGAAAAGGAGAGAATAATGGCGTATTCGTTTACCAATTCCAAAGGGACTACATACTACCTGCACACCAAGAAGTCCACAACTTCTACTGGCAAGGAACGAACCCTCTTCTACTTCTCCAAGGAGTTGAAGGAAGGTGAAGCACTGGATGCCGTACCGCAAGGCTACAGTGTTGCTGAGATGAAGACCGGTCTGCCCGTCCTCAAGAAAAGTGACAACGGATCCACATCCTCGGAGTGATAAAAGTATAACTGCGTTTGACAACTGAATACTGTTCTTTTAGATAAAAAGGAGACTAATTATGACACGTTACACAGCATCTAAAAGTTTTGAACCCCAGGAAGGGAGGGAAACATGCCAGCACTAAATCGCGTCCAATTGATCGGACGGCTGGGTCGGGACCCAGAAAGCAAGTTTACCCCCACCGGAAAAAAAGTTGCTCATTTCTCGGTCGCCATCAGCAATCGATGGAAGGACCGGGAAGGCGAGATGAGGGAATCCACCGAATGGGTCAATGTGGAAGCCTGGGAACGTCTCGGAGAGACATGCCAGGAATACCTGAAAAAAGGAAGCCTGGTTTATATCGAAGGACGCTTGAAAACCGACAGGTACGAGGACAGAGGTGATACCAGATATTTCACCAAAGTGGTCGCACAAACGGTCCAGTTCCTGGACAACAGGGCTGCTTCCGATGAGTTGGAGGAACCCACAGATCCCATCGGTGAAGAGGAACTTGATTTGACCGAGGCTTTTTAGACCAGGTCACAAAAACATCATAGTCTGACGGGTAACCAGGATCGTGACACTAATGGGCTGCAGTGATTTCACTGCAGCCCATTCTATTTAATTTATCTATGACTGAAGCAAGAGTGAAAAGTTACAGGATTTGATTTGTATTAACAATTATGATATGTCTGGATGAATCTAACAAAAACGTCGATGCCTCCGAATTGACATTTTCCAACAAAAAATTAAACTAGACACGCAAGACAATCAAACTATTTTCACCAAAGACAAGGAGTAACATCGATGCCAGCATTAAACCGTGTTCAATTGATCGGCTATTTGGGTAAGGATCCTGAAAGCAGGTTTACCCCCACCGGGAAGAAGGTAGCCCATTTTTCGGTGGCGATCACCAATCGTTGGAAGAGCAATGAAGGCGAAAGCAAGGAATATACAGACTGGGTGAATGTCGAAGCCTGGGGCCGGCTTGGCGAGATCTGCCAGGAATATCTCAAGAAGGGCAGCCTCGTGTACCTGGAGGGCCGCCTGAGAACCGATCGGGTTGAGTCGGAAGGCAGCACCCGCTATTTCACGAAAGTTGTAGCCCTTGCCATGCAAATGCTCGATCGCAAACCGAACGAAGAACCCGAATTACTCGTTGAGGAGGACGCGCCGGAATACGAAGCCCAGTCTTCACCCGCGTAAGCCTCCACATCCTGACCCGGCGTAATGCTGAAGCCTTCGGGCCAGGCATTACGCTCGTTTTTTTTAATTTCCAGACTCTGCCGGTAGGGTAAAATTGTACAAAGTTTCCACCCCTATCCAAAATGCCAAAGCGTAAACTGCTGAAGAATACCACCACCAGCTCATTCGGATCGCCAGGGCGCGAGGGACATGACTCATCCGCGTTCTATAAGGCACGCCTGTATGCCGATCAGCCCCAGGCAGGCTCAGAGGCTTATCTGGAAAATCAGCCTGGCAGTCTGGATGTGATTTTCAGCCACTCCTCTGAAACGATGGAGGAGCTGCCGGATTGCTCGGTTCATTTGATGGTCACATCGCCGCCTTATAACGTTGGCAAGGATTATGATGAAGACCTGTCTCTGGATGAGTATCTTGCCTTTCTCAGGAATGTCTGGAAGGAAGTCCATCGTGTGCTGGTCCCTGGGGGACGGGCCTGTGTCAATATTGCCAACCTGGGACGCAAGCCGTACATTCCACTCAACGGGCTGATTGCCAAGGAGATGATCGAGCTTGGCTTTCTCATGCGCGGCGAGATCATCTGGGATAAGGCCGCCTCCTCCAGCACATCCACGGCCTGGGGGTCCTGGCAGTCGGCGACCAACCCGACGCTGCGTGATACCCATGAATACATTCTTGTTTTTTCCAAGGGAAGCTTCCGCCGGGATAAGATGGATGGTCGTACGAGCACCATTTCCAGAGAGGAGTTCCTGGAGTTTACGAAATCCGTTTGGGAGATCCCATCCGAGTCGGCGCGCAAGGTGGGGCATCCGGCGCCGTTCCCGGTCGACCTGCCATATCGGCTGATTCAACTGTATACGTTTTCAAACGAGATCGTGCTCGATCCCTTCATGGGTTCCGGGCAGACAGCCATTGCCGCCTTGAAAGCAGGCAGGCATTTTATTGGATATGAGATCAACGGGGAATATTTGGAGCTTGCCAGCACAAGAATCCAAAACACCAGGTAAACCGCAGGTCGTTTTATAAAGTCAGGAGAAGGATGGCAGCCAGGGCAGACAGGATGCCAATGGTTTGGATCGCTGAGATTCTCTCCTTCAGCAGGATCCATGCCAGCAGCACCGTGGATGCCGGGTACAGAGCCCCGATAACCGCGGCGATATCGAGCCGGCCGGTTTTGGCCGCAAGGGCGTAAAAGCCATTTCCGCTCACGTCCAGGAGTCCATTCAAGATTACCATGCCCCATAAGTTACGCGGCGGCATGGCAGGATGGCGCGTCAGGAGAGCGATCAGGCCCAGCACAAGAACACCGGCCAGACGAGCACAGGCGATGGGCCAGAAAAAAGTTGCCAGCGTGGCTTGATGGAGAGTGATAAAGTACAGGCCGAAGAACAAGCCTGACAGTAGCGGCAATTGCAGATCTGTGATTGAGAAGCGCAGGTTCATCCCGTCTGATTGAGAAACGAGCCAGACAGAGATAAAGGCAAGCCCAAACCCGATCAGTGTGATCAGGGAGGGAATCCCCTGGGTTAGAAA
>JBLNAU010000603.1:0-4495 GCA_050259515.1 Syntrophothermus sp. | reverse complement strand
ATGATACGTCCCCTGGATTCCTCTGCGGCCTGGAGTGCCTGCTCTCCACGCGCAGGTTTCCCGATGCGGATCGCCGTGGCGACGGTCTCAGGTTTCTCGATCGGGTGCCCGACCACCAGCGGAGCAGACCCTGCGGCCTGGACGCCCAATACCTGAGGCAGGCCGGTCGATTTCAATTCGTTGTACTCTTTGAACCCGGCCCAGTAGGAGGTGATATTGCCCGCGTTGCCGACAGGCAGACACAGCCAATCCGGGGCCGACTCCAATACGTCACAAATTTCGAAGGCGGAGGTTTTCTGGCCCTCGATGCGATAGGGGTTAATCGAATTGACGAGGCAGATGGGATGCTTCTCCGTGATCTCAACGACCAGGGTCAGCGCGTCGTCGAACGAGCCGTCGATCTGGATGACCTGCGCGCCATAGGCGATCGCGCCTGCCAGCTTCCCCGCCGCAACCTTTCCCTGAGGGATGAGCACGATGGATTTCATCCCCGCCCGGGAGGCGTAGGCTGCCGCGGAGGCCGCGGTGTTGCCGGTCGAGGCACAGATGACGGTGGTCGCTCCGCGTCCCAGCGCTTCGCTGACGGCCGCGGTCATGCCGCGGTCCTTGAAGGAGCCGGTTGGGTTCAGCCCCTCATATTTGATGAAGAGATCGAATCCCCCACCAAGCTGGTGGGATAAGCTGCGGGCCTCGATCAAAGGCGTGTTGCCTTCGAGCAGGCTGATGGTCCGTGTATGAGACGGGAGATCGAGCAGGTTGCCGTATTTGTGAAGGAGTCCGTGGTAGGTCATGGGGGGAGTTTAGCATAGAATTCCTAATTACCTGCTTACATGGTGGATGAAAAGAATTGGAAAAGCGCAAGCGCATCCAAGACGGATATGAGGCAGGCCTATGTGAGAAAGACGAGGCACTGCAAAAGATGGCAGATGTGGAGAATGAAATAGACCGTCTGAAAACCAAGATTGACGAAAGCCAGTGGGCCAGCTTGTCCCGCAAGGAGCCAGAGGGTGAGGTGCAGCAGAACCTTGATGCCTTTGCAGATTGGGCCAAAGAAGCTGACCCGGCTTATGTTCACCGGGTCGTGCTGGCTTATGCCAAAAGGATCATCACGCCAGACCATCAGGTTATCATAGACTGGCGGTGACCAGCAGACTCGTAAGATCGGTAAAAAGCGTAAAATGAATATGGAACCAAAGTGCCTCTCATAAACACTTCATCGCATGGACAACAACTCACTTCGCCGGAGACCGGTAGGCACTTTGGTTCCTCCTGAAGAATAGTTGTTCATCAAAGTAAGCGAGGCAAATAAGTGCCAAAGCGCCTAAGAGTAGTACTCCGATGCTGCCTTATTAATCGGGACAGATAGGCGCTTTGGCATATGTTCTAACGACGGCTAGACAAGTTTTGATACGAAAAAACTGGTTTTGTGTAAGATATGTCTTGTAAACGGTTTTGGAGTGTCTATAATCTGTCTAAGAAATATAAAGGTGTTGCTTCACTTTATCTAGTATGTAGTTGTGATTACAGGTCGAGTTAATTCTGGAGGATTTTGCCATGTCAAAGGATAGTATGGTCCGTTGGAGTGGTATTCTTCTGATACTGGCTGGCATATGTGTTGCACTGGGGACGATCATCCACCCATCGAAGGAAACTCCGCAGATCATTCTGGCAGAGGAAACCCGACTCATAGCTGGTCATTGGCTGCTTACCTTTTATAGTGCATTTCTAATGCTGGGACTTACGGGTGTATATGCCTTCCGATCCAAGCAGTTGGGTCGGTTGGGCCTGGCAGGCTTCCTGATGTTGTTCTTTGGTACGCTCTTTTATGCGGTGTCGAGCGATTACGGCTTTACTGCGCCGGTGCTGGCTCGGCTGGCCCCGCAAACCCTTGACGCCATCAATGCCTACCCTTCAGTTGCTTTGATGGACGGGCTGTTTGTCTTGCTGCTCTTCCTGGGTTTTATCCTGTTTGGAATTGCCATCCTCCGATCTCAAGTTTTCCCGCCCTTGTCCGGGATACTGATCGCCAGTGGCTGGACCCTGTTTATGATTAGCGCACCACTGGCTTTGTTCGTTTTCGAGCCGCTGTGGAACCTTGCAATCCTCGGAACCGTAATGTTGGGATTAGGATTGGGTTGGGTTGGCTATATCCTCCTCTCGGGTAAAGAACTGGCAAAAACTTAGCCCACTGGATGAAGAGAAAAGAATATAGGAAGAATCAAATAATTCGGGACAACGGTGAAAAACTGAGACTTCAATGTCATCACAGTCTGTAGGTTTTACACAAAATTCATCGCCACTTAATTTTTTGCGGCTATACTTCCCGGGATGAAGCGCCTCCTGATTTTAGTGGTTTGTGTCCTGCTGGCAGCCTGTGAGGCCACCCCGACAGCCACATTTATCGCTCCAACAAAACCTCCGCCTACTCCAACTCCTGCGCTGTCAAAGGCAGTGATCAAAAGCTTTAAAGCACCGGTTGCCATTCCCACGCGAACTTCCAGACCTGCCTCCATCGTTCTCCCCACTCCACAGCCAACTTTGACCCCGTTGCCGAACACCACGCCCTTTGACGTGGATGCGTGGAAGGAACAACCGGTCCTCCCAAATGTGGATCCCACTATACGTGCCATCTATGAATATGGACAAAAACTTGGCAATGATCCCCACGCGTTTTCGATCTTTGGCGATTGCCAGTCACGGCCGGAGGAGTTCTTTGGAATGTTCGAAACCGATCCAACCCTTGTGGAAGGGCTTCCCCCGGAGCTGCAGGAAACTGTCGCCAATTTTCAGGGATCCTTCAATCGCGAAAGCTCGACCGCCCAGGATGGGACCACGCCGGGCTCGCTCCTATGGACGCAATGGCACCGCGGCGAATATGGCTGTTCCTTTAGCGAGACGCCGGTGGAATGCGAGCTGCGCACGCATCATCCTTCGTTTGTGATCATCCAGGTAGGCACCCATTTCGAATCGCGCAACACAGAATATCTGCGCCGGATCATCCTGCAGTTAATGGACGCGGGCGTTGTGCCGATCCTGGCCACCAAGGCGGATAACCGCGAAAAGGACGAGCGTATCAACCGCGATATGTGGATGCTGGCCTCCGAATACGATCTGCCTCTCTGGAACTTCTGGGCGGCGGTTTCCGACCTTCCGAATCGCGGGCTCTACACCCGCGACGATCGCCCGCTGCAGGGCGATATTTATCTGACGGACGAAGCATTATTACGTCACCGTTTGACGGGGCTGGAAGCGTTAAATGCAGTCTGGCGCGTGGCAACCGATGTTCCGCGCTGAGCGGAGATGCACGGTCTTTGTGCATCGTAGTCGAAGCGCGATTCGTATATGGATCCACGCTTCGACCGCCCTCGTCGCCCAGCGCGGAAATGAAATTGAATAAAAAAGACTCCTGAAACAGGAGTCTCAACTTTAACCCTTACAGCCTTTAACTTTTTAACTCATTTGGCGATCTTGGCCACCGTGACGCCCGCGCCGCCCTCGTTATCCTTGGGTTCCTCGAATGATGCAACATATGGGCTGGATTTCAAAGCGTTCCGGACTGCCTCGCGCATCCGGCCGGTTCCTTTGCCATGGATGATCCGTACAAATAAAAGGCCGGACGAATAAGCCCGTTCCAGGTAACGCTCGAGATCTTCAAGACCTTCCTCCACCAGCTTGCCGCGCAGGTTCAGCTCGAGCCCGGGCGATTTCGTTTCGCTCAAAATTGCCCGCCCGCTTCCTTCCGCGGCCTGCTTCTTTTCCTCCTTCTTTTCCGGACTCTCCTCCTCCTGCCCCTTGCGAATCAGGTCGACCAGCCGGGCTCTCACGCGCAGACTCCCCACCTGGACCTCTGCATCTGATTCGCCCAGGGCGGTCACGATCCCTTCCGCGTTCAACGTGCTGACCATCACCCGCTCGCCGAGAGACAATGGACGGCTGGCCAGGGACGTGGAGGGCCGGTCGTCCGGGGTCCGGCGTCTTTCCACCGGGGCTTCCACCTTCCCCTCGATCACTTCCACTTTTTCTTCGATCTGCTTCAAGACATCCAAAGGCTGCTTGGCTTTCCTCAACTGTGACTTGAGCGAGTCGATGTTCCTTCTCAATACCGCCACTTCCAGCTCGCCTTCAGCGCGCGCCTTGGCGAGCACTTCACGACGCTCATCCTCGATCTTTTCGAGCCGCGCTTCAAGCACCTTCGTTTGAGCTTCAAGGCGGTCGCGCGCTTTTTCCAGTTTCTGGCGCTCCCGCGCCGTCCGGTTGCGTTCCTTGCGGATGTCGTCCAGCAGCTTATCAGCGCGCAGGTCTTCGGGGTTGATCTCCTCCTTGGCGGAGTCGATGATCTGCTGTGACAGGCCAAGCCGCTGGGCGATGAGCAGCGCATTCGATCGCCCTGGCAGACCGATGGTCAGGTGGTAGGTGGGGCGCAGGGTCTTGATATCGAATTCAAGGGACGCATTGACCACGCCTTCCGTGGAATGAGCGAACGTCTTAAGTTCAG
>JBLNAU010000602.1:0-3683 GCA_050259515.1 Syntrophothermus sp. | reverse complement strand
TTCAGCAAGTGGGCCTCGGACAACATCGGCATGTGGCGGCCCGAGCATGGACGCACCCAGGAGATCATCGTGACGCGGGCGGTCTGCAACGAAACGGCCGAGCACGCCCAGCACATCCGCGGCCATCTCCCGCCCGGCGGCCTGACCGATAATGCCGCCCGCTACGTCAAGCTGGCCGCCGAGAAGGCGCCCGGTGCCTATTTCATCCATCCCACCGGCCCGCAGCATTACACCCAGGGTGCCAGCATCTTCTGGCTGCGCTATGTCAACAGCCAGCCGAGCGTATGGCAGATCCCGAAGGCGGCACAGGACTCGAACGGCGTGGGCCTGGCGCCTGCGAGCGTGAAGGGTGCACGCCCTGGCGGCGGAGGGAACAAGGTTGCCGCACCCGTCGCCGCACCGTGGACCTACCAGGGCGGCGGCTTCACCCGCTCGCGCACGACCTTCGACGCCCAGAGAAAGCCGGTCACACAGAACCAGTGGCTGCGCTGGATCCACGAAGCGACCGTGATCGAAGTGGTGGATACCGCCGATGGCACATACGTCTACACCTTCGAGACCTCCCTGCCCGACGACTTCCGCGGCACCTCCTGCCTGGGTGTCTTCCGCAACTCCCTGCGCTGGAACCTGGACGATGGCCCCGAGGACAACTACAACCGCTCCTTCGTCGGGTACGCCCCCGAAGGCCAGGCCCCGCTGCAGAACCTGCAGCCCCTGATGGATTGGAATAGGATCATTTTGAAATAAGGATGACTGTTGTGTAAGCTTTGGCAGCTCCGCTGCCTGGTACGTGACTAAAATGCAAGGAGTTGACGCAAACCTGGCCCTCTGAGGCGTGGAATGTGGTGAAGGCAGATGGAAATAGAAGTGGAGTAAAATACAAACATGAGATTCGAGTGGGATCCAGCAAAAGCCAAAAGTAATATTCGAAAACATGGCATCAGTTTCGATGAGGCTGTTACTGTTTTCAAAGACCCACTCGCTGTTATCTTTGATGACGGAACTCATTCAGAACAAGAACACCGTGAGATCATCATCGGCAGATCGGCTTTGCGAAAGATGGTTCTTGTTTGTTTTGTGGAACGACTTGAAAACGTTATTCGAATTATTAGTGCGCGTGCAGCCACACGCCAGGAAATACCGCTTGTCTCATTAATAGTTACACTTTTACCTTCGAAATGTAGACCAAAGTTGAAAGCTCAAGTTTAACTACTTATGCGGCACTGTTTAAAAGACTATGAAGAAAACGTCCGCAACCAAATCCCGTAAAGTACAGGACATGGCTCCTGAGTATCGGTTTGACTATAAAAAGGCAAAGCCTAATCGCTTCGCGTCGCGTATGAAGGATGAGCCCCTGGTAGTGATGATCGAGCCGGATATTGCAAAAGTGTTCAAGTCGTCAGAACAGGTAAACAAGGCATTGCGTGCTCTCATCTCTGCCATGCCAGATAAACTTGTAAAAACCGTGAAGGAGTAGGAAAGAGCGCCCAACCAGGGCGCTCTTTTTTTCTTCAACAAAAACTTTGATCTTTCCCACCACTAAGGATGCCCGGGAAAACGTTCCTTCTGAAATACCCCTCGCCAGCCGCTCCCCCTGTCTCCTGTTTGGATGTACAAAAGGGATATGAAGTTCCCCCGGGACCTGCTGCGCTTTTTATACTGGATCTACTTCCAGCCGCTTTCCCTGCATGCCCGGATCGGCCGGATCCATCCGGCGCTGGAGAACACGCCGGCCCTGCTGACACCTTCCGACCAGCCATTGGAACGGGCCTTTAAAAGCCTGGCATTGTTCCATATCCTGGTGACTCCCTGGCTGCTGGGGTTTGGGGCCGGGCTGGTCCTCTCCCGGATGGGGATGGACGTAAATTGGGTCATGCTGGCATTTTATTTGTTCATCGTGATCGTGCTCAGCCTGACCTTCCGGGTTGTCTTCTGCATTGCCTTCCTGCTGCCCTTCAGCATCATGGTGGCCATCTGGAGCAGTACGCCCTTCACCCCGTTGCTGGGCGCCCTCTTCAGCCTGGCGCTGGGCTTTGCCTATGGACTGACCGGCAATACCGCCCGCTGGGGACTCATCGCCAGCCTGGTCTACGGGGTGATCCTTTCCTTCCTGCTCGGTTTCCCGGGCGGACTGCTGATCGGCGCCGCGTTCCTGGCCGGGTATTTCAGGCTCATCTTCTACATCCTGGAGGCCCCGCTCGCCTGGATCCTGGGGACGCTGGCAAACCGAAGGGATGCTTCAGAGCTCTGGAAGCTCAACCCGGTCAACTGGGACGAATTGATCTGGCTCCCCCTGCCACGGCTGGACCGGCACCTCCTGGCCCTCCAGCAGCAGAATGGACCGGCCGCCGAGGATGCCTTCTTGCATGTCAGGAGATCCTTCCACCAGCGCTGGGCAGCCGAGCGGATCCTACAGCAGGGAGTGGCGCAGGAGTAGATCGCTGCCTGGGAGCCAGCTTCAGAACGTCAAGTCGTCTTTACGCCAATGAGGGCTGCTCCCATGTGAGAGAACACTCACCCAGATTGATTGACTTATCTATACTACTATGTTATCCTTCTTGTTGTAGGATAACAGTAAGTTCGTGTTGGAAATACAAATACCAGCAGCTCACGGTTCGATCCGTGAGCTGTTTTGTTTTGCCCTCCGATGGAACCAAACAGCCTACCGAAAATTTACAATTGCCAAAGGAGGCAAATACAATGTCTGAACGTATCACTGGTAAGGTCAAATGGTTCGATGGGATCAAAGGCTTCGGCTTTATCGAGCGCCCGGGTGGAAAGGACGTTTTCGTCCATTTTTCCGCCATTCAGGGTGCCGGCTTCAAAAACCTGCAGGAAGGACAGCAGGTCGACTTCAATGTTGAAGAAGGCCCCAAAGGTCCGCAGGCAACCGACGTCACAATGCGTCAATAATCATTGACAGACAAGAGCCCCGCATCCCGCGGGGCTCTTTTTATTCCCATCCCTAGGGGCAGATCATTCGAGATTCGCACAATCCTCAGCCCAAACTCGCCCAAATCCTTTTCCCGTCTGCCACTCCGCTTTGTTTCACGTAGGATGTCCCCCACGGGGAGAAGCGAATACTCCCGCAATAAAAATTGCGCCAGTTTGGAAATGGATCGGATTCATCCTGAACCAGGCTCCCTCCCTACATCGTCGTCGCAGTGGGATTTGGGAAGCGCCGCGCTGACTGCCCATGAGGGCATGTCGAAGTGGGCGGTGGGATGAGTTTCGCACGCCTGCAACCGGGCATACCGCCCCTAACCGCACTTACTTCCATCAACGGCAGCCTGCACTCGATAAACGGGATCAACAGGCGTATAATGGATCGAAGATACAGTCAGGATACGGCTACCATACAAATAGGATACAGATATTTCAGAGGATGGATGACGCTCCATTGGAGGATGACCATGGCAAAGGTGATCAATAACATATTGGTACGGGGATTAAGCGGCCAGCTGGGCGGTCAATTTGTCATCCGCAGGCTGCGCGATGGGCGGACGATCGTGTGTAAAAGTCCCGATTTCAGCAACCACAAGCTGAGCGATGCCCAGAAGGAGCACCACGGGCGCGTCAAGGAGGCGGCAGCCTACGCCCGCAGCGCCTCTCGCAGCAACCCGCTCTATGCCCGGCTGGCTGAAGGGACGATGAAGAACGCCTACAACGTCGCCTTCGGGGAC
>JBLNAU010000601.1:0-2682 GCA_050259515.1 Syntrophothermus sp. | reverse complement strand
GGTGACTCTCTGTGTGTGCCCCCATGGGGACTCGAACCCCAGTTTAAGCCTTGAGAGGGCTTCGTCCTGGGCCGCTAGACGATGGGGGCATTGGAAGCGGGCGGTATTGTAACATTAGGCCTGTGAAACGTCAATCAAATGGGCTTTATTCTCACTGATCCCATATCCTCTTTACTTTGGGGTCAGTCGATAGATCTCGCCACCTTTGCTCCAATACACCAGTTGAAAATTCGCACGCTCCGTCAACTGTTCCGGACTGAGTACGTAGGGCTTGAACGACAGCTCGTCGATCCAGATGACATAGCCATTCCCATCCTTCCCCGGCCAGTCGGGGAAGCGCTTTAAAACTTCGGTGGGCCTGACTCTCTTTTCCTTTACATCTCCAAACGGCAGCTTGGTGATGGAACTGCGGGTCAGGAACCATGCCGCTGCTTCATAGTTGCTGTAGATCTTCTGATCCGTACCGATCGGCTGTGAAGCAAAATATTCCCTGATCCCCGATTCTCTGAGGATGGGAATATTGTACATGTTGTACTCGCTCGTTTCCCCCTGGTAATACGCTTTGGTCAGATACTTCTGAAGGTTATAGACTGGAAAGGCAAGCCAGAGGAGGAAGACTGCGATGGAAGCGATCTGCAAGGTGCGGTGTGAACGTCTGCGAAGATAAGATGGCGTCAGCTCGCGGATGGTCAAAAAGATCAATGCCAGCAGCGCGGGCAGCAGGATGATGTGGATGCGGTCCATGAAGGGCCATCGGACCTCATAATAACTCACGTTAAAGATCAGGATGCCAAGATAGAAAATAGAGAAGGTCAGACTGGGCAAAAAATGCGGGGTGAACAGGAAATGAAGCCAACGCTTCCAATCTGCGGGCCGGTTTCCAACGACCAAAGTCAAAAGACCCATGAGGAGAATTGCCCATACTGGAACGATCCTGGTCACGGTAACCGGTAAGAACCAGTGGACAGCCTTTTCAATAGTGACCTGCAGGTTGCCAAGATAAACGGGCGGGAGACGCACACCAAACAGAATTCCTGTGGGCAAATAATTATGAAAATATACCCAGAGCAGGATCGGTAGAGCAGAAAGAATTCCGAAAGACCCGGCGATCACAAATCCTTTTACCAGTTTTTTTCGATAAAGAAAGAGCAGCAGAACCGAACCGGTTAGGATCAGTGCCAGGCCGGCATAACGCTGAAAAGTGGAAACAGCGGCGATCATTCCCAGGAGAACGATGTTTCTCGCGGTTCCCGTTTTCAGCATATTTGTGGCAGCGATCAGAAAGGCCAGGGTGAAAGCCAGGAAGAGCAAATCCGAGAGGATATTGGACGCCATGATGAGGAGCGACAAGGACGTTGCAAATACAGCACTGCCGAAGTATTGAAAGAGTGGCTCGTTGGGAAAAATTCCATAAAAGAAATATCCGGCAAGCCAGATCACCAGGCCAAAGCTCAGGATGTTCAGGTACTGTGCAGCAACAAACACGTCCAGGCGGGTAATGAAGCTGATCGCCGCAATGAGAATTGAATAGAGCGGTGGGAACTGAGTCAGTGGCTGGTTGAGATAATCGTAAAAACCTTTGCCGGCCAGCAGGTTCTGCGCAGTGGCTAAATACCGCGCACCGTCAGTGGAGAGCCCGGGCCCAAAGCGGAATGTGACCATGTAGGTCAGCACCATTCCAAAAAGGGACAGGAATAATAGATAGAGGGCAAACTGCCTGCGCGTCTGAAAGAAGCTCATCGGTGATGCCTAGGCGTGTATTTTACCCCGGAGCGGTCCTGTGTATCATTCCACCAGGAAGACGACGATTTCTCCAGGCCCGTGCACGCCGATGGTCAACGTCATTTCGATATCGGATGTTCGGGAGGGACCGGTGATGAAGACGGCCCTGTCCTTGTCTCTCACAATGGACATTGCATCCGGGAGGGACGGCAGGATGTTGGACCGTTTTAGGACTGCGATATGGATCTGAGGCAGCAAGGATGCCTGGAGGGAAGTCCCTGTTCCCTCCGCTTCCAATATGGACCCGGTGTCTGCCAGCCCGCAAAGGGCCTGGGTCACCCCGACGAGGATCTGCGGATCAGGCTCGCGCCCGAAGTCGATTCCTGCCTCTTGCAGAATGGACTCGTCCAAAATGCCCGGCTCGAGATGAATACGGGAGATATGTCGGGATGCCAGAAATTGGATGATCTCTCCAGTGACGTTTGGGGTCTGGAATACTTTTCCGCCGAGGGCGGTCAGCTCACGCGTAAATTGAGTGACCAGATCCTCTGCGGGCGGTTTCACCGGGATGGGTGTCTCTGAAGGTTGGACTGCAGCTATCGTTTCTTGATTTTCTCCCCTACCCTCTCTCTGTTGATTCATTCTTTTGTATCTGTCCCGAAATGTCTCGTTTGCGAAGCGGGGGAAATCCTTACTATAACCCCAGCCCGTTATAGCCGGGAGGCGGATCCAGCCTGAAGCAGGTGCGACCAGCCGACTCCCCAGTGCCGCGACCTTTTGTGCAACAGTAAAGAACCGCGGGCTGCGCGCGACCCGGCCGTATATCCCTAAAGCGGTCTTGGCCATGAGTGAAAGTCCCGCTCCCCCCTCTGCCCTTACTTCTCTCCTCTGTAGCGAGGGGGACTGTCCTGCTCTCACCCTGGTCAGCATCTTCGGCAGATCGATATCCACGGGGCAGAT
>JBLNAU010000600.1:0-3033 GCA_050259515.1 Syntrophothermus sp. | reverse complement strand
CATTAGCTCACGGGCGAATCCGTAACTGCCCGCAGTTGGCTCACCTTTGGAAGTTTGCCAGCGCGTGCTGCTTCCGCCGGCAGTCAAGGCAAAGTACATGCGATATGCGAGTGCGTGTCCGTCAATTAGATATAGAGTAGGGGGCATGTGAATTCCAGTGATCAGTTTGAATAAGAAGTTTGATTGGAGGGTGATGGAAATGTAGCGAATTAAACAGTAACGCGGAGTTATTATACTCCGCGTAATTTGTATGTCGTCGCGACCGCGCGTGGTTATTGCCTGGGCTGGGAATATCCCTGCCGGTTACGAGTTTGTTTGATGTAGTCCTTGACCAGTTGCGGCGGGTGAGGCTGGGTGCCGCCCATGATCAGGTAGCCGGGTGCCCAGAAATCACCGGAGGGGTTTTCCTTTTTCATGCGTGTGAACTCGGTGAATATCTTTTCCGAGGTCTGCTGGCGTATGACCCGCATCAGGTAGCCGGGAGAGACAGAGGGCGGGACGTTGACCACCCACTGGATATATTCGGGACGGACTGCCAGATACTCCAACCGCCAGCCAAAAGCGATGCAGATCTGCGGCAACCATTCGGACAGCCGGTCTGAGATATCGCCGGTCAGGTAGTGGGTGCTAAAACGCGGAACCAGTAGACAGGCGTACGTCAGATTATAAAAACCAGCAGCAATCGGCTCAAGCATCACACGACCTGCAACCTCATTGATCGAGTGTGGACGAGTCTCATCCAGCTCCCCTTGCATGGGACGCCGGATCGGAGTTTCCGGCCGGCGGCGGGATTTGGAGGGCATGGTTGCATCAAGATCTTCAACCACATGTTCCACCGTCTGTTCGAGACCCTGGTTGCTGAACGATAGATCATCCACCCGGATCGCAGGGGAGCTTTCCTGGCTATAGGGTGCCGAACGTGAGGGACGGGTTCCAAAGACATTCTCCTCGACGTAGGGCCCTCGATTTGATTCCGGTTCCGGCGAAGGAACATCTGCCAGGATATCGGCGATGTTGGGGATTTGTTCATCTTCAACATCATCGGGTAATTCCGTTTTCGCGTCATAGGAAGCCGGCTGAGGGGCCGGGGGAGCCTGCTCTTCAACCGGGGAGATCGAAAGGGACTGCGCCAGTTGGCCAGCCTGTGAGCGGATCGTGCTAAATGGCGTCTCCGCATCGAATACCAAAGCCAGGACAACTTCATCCGCGATGCGCGTAGCATATAACATGTGCTCCGCCCGGGTCGCCTCCAGGCGCACGAAACGCAGCAGGTCGCTGCCCTTCTGACCATCCCAGTGACGCGTCACGGTAACTGCCAGCTCGTTAGCCGCACCCTGGGAGAGCTGCCCGGCATAGGCCCACAGATGGTCGCCGCGGGTGATCAGGGCCGCCTGGGCGGAGGATTCCAGCGTCAGGCGGGTAAGGTGTTGGGCGGCCTTGGTGACATCCTGCAGCCAGGGGAGTGAGGGGCTGAATGTTTGGGGGAGGGACTGTCTGGGTGGGTAGTGAGCGGAGTCGTCTTTCAGCATATTTAACACGTCCGGTAGGTAGTAGGGCTTCGGCATCAATATCCAGGGATGGATTTCATCCATGGGTGCTGGATCTTCGTCCCGGGAGAACACTACCAGGCGGATATCCGGCTTGAGCGCTCGCAGGGCTTTGCCAATGTCGGGAGCGGCTTTGATTCCAAGGTCCAAATCCAAAAAGGCAAGATCGCAGTTCTTTTCGTCCGCACGGACGACTGCCTCACCTTTGCCTTTGACAATAAACGCATGGTAACCAGCCTGCTCGAGTCCATAAAGCAGGATCTGCCCAAAGTTCGTATCTGCAGTCACCAGGAGCAGATTTTTTGCCATGCCTTGTACAGTGTATCATGGCAGGGAGGCGGAATCAAGCAGTAGGCAGGGACCATATTTACCAAATTTCCTGGAAATTTGTTTAGTCAACTTGATTTTCGAAGATTTTTGTGCTATCAATAGGAAAAATTTGAGGTTTTTCGAATGCATCGAGAACGAGTTTCTGAAAATGTCTTTTGGTTCCAGAGCGAGGTCTACGCTCAGGTAACTGCCGGGGTGGTTGCGGGCCCTCAATGGGCGGTTGTGATCGATACACTGGCTTTGCCAGATGAAACACTCAGCATCCGGGAGTTCATTGAACATGAACTAAATGTTCCGGTGCGCTATGTGATCAATACCCATTATCATGCGGACCATGCCTGGGGAAATTGTTTCTTTCCGGGTGCAACGGTGATCGCACACTCGCGCTGCCGTCAGCTGCTCGAGGAACGCGGCATCCCTTCGCTGGAGTCTGCGCAGAAGCAGAACCCGGCGCTGCGCCAGGTAAAAATCATCCTTCCCCATATGACCTTTGAAAATGGGGAGCTAACGCTTCGAGTAGGCAAAAAGAATTTGATTATCTCCCCGGCTTTTGGTCACAGCCACGACGGGATCGCAGTCCTGGTGGAAGAGGATCGCATCCTTTTTGCGGGAGATGCTTTCATGCCCCTGCCCTACGTAGTGGATGGGAATGTCGATGAAAGCATGGCCTCGATCAAGCAGATCGGCCGTATGGGCCTCGAAAATATCGTTCAGGGACATGGCGATATCATCCTGCGCGGGGAGATCGATGCGGCAGTCAAGGAGAACTTGAATTACCTGACTTCCATCAAGAAATCGGTCAAGGCGATTGCCAAGCGTAAGAATGCCGAGGAGCTTCTCAACGAGATCAATATCGAGGATTGCGGAAAGAGCCGTGTGTACCTGGGCGGACTGGCACAGACGCTGCATGAACGAAATCTGCGTGCATTACTTTACCATATGAGCTAGTTGCCTAACATTTAAAGCCAAGAAGCTCCCACGGGAGCTTCTTTCGATTACATCGGGTTTATTGTGACTTTTGTTGGGAGGCAGCCCGGGCTTCCTTCCTTGCTTTCAGCCAGCCGTTCAGACTGTATTTGACGACCCTTTCCCTGCCGGTGAACAATTTTTTAAGATTGGGCCGCAGTGCCCAGAGCAACAGGCCTTCGGCAAGAAT
>JBLNAU010000599.1:0-3272 GCA_050259515.1 Syntrophothermus sp. | reverse complement strand
CCCGCCGCTCACCATGGTTCCCACAGCCCCCACACCCAGGATCAGAAAAACAAATACGCGGCCGGGTGTCACTGGACTCTACCCTGTACCTTTTCTGCCACCACGGCATGATAGTCTCCGCCGGGCACGGGCGCACTGTACAGGATCTCCTGGACGATACGGTCGGCGCTCAATTCGCGCAGACGGGCTGCCGGCGAAACAATAATCCGATGTCCAAGGACCGGGACCGCCAGCGCCTTGATATCGTCTGGCAGAACGTGATCGCGGCCCTGGAGCGCTGCCCGAGCCTGGCCGGCCCGGAACAAGGCCAGACTTCCGCGGGGACTGGCTCCCAGGTACACATCTCCGCTTTGACGGGTCCGCCCGACGAGGTCGATGATATAGCGCTGGATGGCATGGGAAACGTAAACTTCCCGGATCGAATCGATCGCGGCCAGGAGCTCGTCCACGCCCACCACCCGCTTGAGCGACTCGATCGGATGCCGGAATTGCTGCTCGCTCAGGACGCGCATCTCCTCTGTAGCAGATGGGTATCCAAGCCGTATGCGCAGCAGGAAACGATCCAGTTGTGCCTCCGGGAGAGGGAACGTGCCTTCATATTCAATTGGATTTTGCGTGGCCAGAACCATGAAAGGTCTGGGGAGTGGATGCGTAACACCATCCACGGTCACCTGGTGTTCCTCCATGGCCTCCAGCAGCGAGGCCTGCGTCTTCGGCGTGGCACGGTTGACTTCGTCGGCCAGAACGATCTGTCCCATGATCGGGCCAGGACGAAATTCGAATTCCCGTTTCTGTTGATTAAATATGGAAACACCCGTCACATCGCTCGGAAGCATATCGGGTGTAAACTGAATGCGGTTGAAAGTGCAGTCCAGCGACCTGGCGAGGCTGCGGGCCATAATCGTCTTGCCCACTCCTGGCACATCTTCGATCAATACATGCCCCTGGCATAACAGACCGATCACCACCAATTCCACAGCCTGATACTTCCCCACGATCACTTTTTCGAGATTGTTGATAATCCCTTCGCCAAAATTTTTCAGGTCGGTCATGAAAATATTTTCCTTTCCCGGTTCATCTTCAAACAGTACTTTTGTACCGCCCTGATTGTACGAGCAATCAGGGGGGTGGGCAAGTGATGAATCCCCCTCCACAGAGGGGAAAGATTTTACCCTAATGGACTGTCATGTGTTGGAATATGGTTAAAAGTTTCATATTTCCTTAAGAAAACAGGTAAAATCGCTGTCTCTCATGGCTAAGGAGGCATCTTTCAGCCTGCGCCGATGGGATTCACGGGTAAATTTTAACGTTACTATTTTCGATTTTGCTCGTCTTGTCTAGTATACAGATAAAATAGGAGTTAACTTTATTTTGGTACGAACAGTTAAAAAACAGGAAAATTGATGGAGAAAGAGAAGCGCATTGCTTTCATCCGACCGAAAGCATGGCCTCTAGCCAATAGCATTGTTGAGGGGGTACTCAAGGACCAATTTCCTGAATACAAGGTGGATGTGCTCGATGTGTCCGCTATGGTCAGGAAACGACCGGGTTTGATCCTGGTCAACAGCATCGCAACCGCCCTGCTCTACGGAAAAGATATCGCACGCAGAAGAAAAAAAATCAGACTGGCATTCTGGCGCACCCCCTTTATTTTCCGCCAGATCAAGAGGATCGTGCAAAAGAGGATTGCCCAGGGAAGCTACGCCTTCTCCTTCCAGATGCAATCCTTATTCGACGCGTCTTCCCCCGGCATTCCACATTTCGTTTACACCGACCACACTCATCTCGAGAACCTTCATTATGCAGCCAACGGGACTCATAACCTCTACTCCTCCGGCTGGATCGCGCTGGAGAAGGAGATCTACCGCAACGCCGCCACAACGTTTGTGCGAAGCTCGAATGTTCAGCGCTCGCTCATGGAGGAATATGGAGTTAGGCCTGAAAAAGTGGCTCTCGTTTACGCCGGGAGCAATGCTACTGTCAGCCCGCTAAAAACGACCAATAGTGACTATACGAAGCCTGTTATTCTTTTTGTGGGACTCGACTGGAAGCGTAAAGGGGGTCCAGACCTGGTGGAAGCGTTCAAAATTCTCCTGGAAAAATGCCCGGATGCCCGGCTTATGATCGTGGGAGCAGCGCCCGAGGTCAGCCTACCCAACTGTCAGGTGATCGGAAAGGTGCCACCCGAGGAGCTGGACCGGTACTATCAGCAGGCAAGTGTTTTTTGCCTGCCCACCTACCTGGAGCCGTTCGGCATTGTTTTCATCGAAGCAATGACCGCCCACCTCCCCATCGTTGCTACGCGTGTGGGAGCCATCCCTGATTTCGTCGAAGAGGGCCGGAACGGATGGATGGTAGAGCCCGGTGATATTCGGGGCATTGCCGAGGCCCTGCTGAAGCTGCTGGAAGACCCGCAGCGATCCCGCCAGTTCGGAGAATACAGTTATCAATTGACCCAGGAGCGCTATTCCTGGAAGGCAGTCGGAGAAAAATTTGAGGAGAGGATCCTTGATGTGCTGGACCGTCACCATCCCATATAAAATAGAAGTCAACACAAGAGGCATTCGATGATCGCTCAATACCGGGCAAACGAGGAGGATAAAGCGATTATCGAATACATTACAGGCACCCTGCGCAGCTCGTTGGATGTATGGTACGGGACTGGCTCAACGCTCAATTCCTACACCCCGGAGATCCGTTCCTACCGGAACAGTTTTATGCTTGTCTACCCCGTCACGACAGCCGATCTACAGGGAAAGACGATCCTGGTAAAAATACGACGGGAGCCGAAAATGTCATCGCTTTCCCAGGCGGTGTATGCGGACATTCATCAAAATGTTCCCAGTGAATATGCATCGCTTCTATATGTTTATGAGCGTATGGGTCATATGGAGGCAGACTTTGGCGCGATCCGGCCGCTTTCATTTCTTGAGGAGTATTCAGCAATCGTGATGGAGGAATTTCCCTCCCTCACCCTGCGCCAGCTTCTGAACAAACAGCGATCCTCCAAATCAGTCGATGCCACCTGCCATTTAAAGGATGCAGCCCGCAAGACCGGCAAATGGCTGTATTATTTCCATCACCATCTCCATACTCCCTACAACCAGGCTTATACCAGCGCCGACATCCTCCGGGAAGTACAGGGATATGTTGAGCGCATCGAAACCCGCAGTCGCGGACGCGTCCAGGCCCGTCCCATTCTCGAGGCGTTTTCCGCCAAGCTTGCAGACATTCCGATTGAAAGTATCGCCTTTTCGCAGTCGCATGCGGAT
>JBLNAU010000598.1:0-5790 GCA_050259515.1 Syntrophothermus sp. | reverse complement strand
AGTCCTGTGCTCGGCAATATCAATGCCGCTGGTCTCGAGGATTCCCTGGCGCATCTCCAGCCGCTTCCAGGGCGGCGTCAGGTCGATCTGCTGGCCCTTGTACGTGATCTTTTGTGTGCCCAGCACCTGCTGAGCCGTATACGAAACCATCTGCTCGGTGAGCTCCATCACCTGCAGATAATCGGCGTAGGCCCAGTAGAACTCGAGCTGGGTGAATTCCGGGTTGTGCTTGAAGGAGACGCCTTCGTTGCGGAAGTCGCGCCCGATCTCATAGACTCTTTCCAGGTTGCCGACCAGCAGCCGCTTCAAATACAACTCGAACGAGATGCGCAGATACATATCCTGCTCGAGCTCATTGTGATGGGTCATGAACGGACGGGCAGCCGCGCCCCCGTAGATCGGCTGCAGGATCGGCGTTTCGACCTCGAGAAAGCCGTGGTCATCCAAAAAATTGCGCAGGGACTTCACAATTGCAGCGCGCTTGCGGAACGTTTCACGCACTTCCGGGTTGACCGCCAGATCGGCATAGCGCTGGCGGGCCCGCAGCTCCGGATCTTCCAGCGCGGCGTGGCGGATCACGGTGCCATTTTCCTGCGTTTCATCCTTGGCTGCAGGCAGCGGGCTGACGGATTTTGCCAGCAGTGTGAACTCATGAACGTGAAGCGTGATCTCACCCGTCTTGGTGCGGAACATGACGCCGCTCGCCTGGATGAAGTCGCCGATGTCGAACATTTTATTGAAGAAATCCAGGTTCTCCTTCCCAACTTCGTTCATACGGAAGAACAGCTGGATCCTGCCATCCCCGTCCTCAATATGGGCAAACGAGATCTTCCCCATCGCCCGGGTCGCCCGGATCCGGCCCGCCAGGGTGACTTTGACTTCCCGGCTTTCCTTCTCCGCGGCTTCGAATTCAGCGATGGCCTGGGCGCTGGTATGAGTCCGCTGGGCGCGGGTGGGATAGGGTTCCACACCTTCGGCGCGCAAGTCCAGCAGCTTCTGTAAACGTATCTTTTCGAGTGAGTTGTATTCTGTCATGGTCCATGCTCCCCCTTCTCCTGGTGGAATATACTGCTTGAAGGAGAAGGGATGGGGTAAGAGTTTTCCCTCACCCCGGCCCCCTCCCTTGGAGAGAGCCAAACAAACAAAAACCCCGCGCTCCTGTACAGGCGCGCGGGGTAAAATGTACGCTCCTGCGTCTAGGAAACCTTCAGGATTTTAACATTATATGTACCGCCCGGGGTTTCCACTTTGACGGTGTCGTTGACCTTATGGTTCAGGATGGCCTTCCCAATCGGCGACTCGTTGGAAATCTTCCCATCGCGGGGATTGGCTTCCGCCACACCAACGATGGTAAAGGTCTCCGGATCGTAGCTTCCTTCCTTGATGGTAACCTTGGAACCGATCTGGACGATATCGCTTTTCTTTTTGCCATTTTCTTCGATGATCTTTGCGGTGGCAAGCAAAATTTCAAGCTCCTGAATGCGGCCCTCCACAAAGGCCTGTTCATTTTTGGCAGCTTCATACTCGGCGTTTTCGATCAGCTCTCCGCCTTCCATTGCCTCGTGTAGGCGGTTCGCAACTTCCTGACGTTTGGCAGTGCGCAGATAATCCAATTCGTCTTGAAGTTTCTGATATCCCTCTTTGGTCAAAAAGTTGTTAGGCATTTTACTTTCCTGATATAAGAATTTTGCATCTCCGAAGAGATGCAAATTAAATAACCCAAGGCAGTTGTCCGTAAAAACGGGCTTAATATATCACGGATTCGGGCTCATTACAAGGGAAGAGTAACCCTTAATCAAACTGCAATAAACGGATTCCCCGTTGCCGGGTCAAGTAGGACCGCAGGGCTTCCCCGGCCTTTTCGGGGGTATACATAAATTCTCCAAAAAGAGGAAGCTGGGATTTATACTCCACAACCGCCGCATGCCAGGATTTCAGGCCTGATTCCGTTATGGGATGGACAGATTCCTGCATCCCGGCCGATTTTGGCTCAAATTCATCGGGGTTGGAGAAAAAATAGGGGATGTCAATGTCATAGAGCAAAGGCCGGCCCAGGAGCTCCGCTGCCTGCCGGACAAGAACATGATCCACGTGGGAGCCGATCGATAGCTGGCAGACCACAATATCCTCCGGCTGTAGGCGGGCGGAAACTTCCTCCGCAATTCGCCGGGGAAGGTCCGCATCGCTCTCATGGGGTGGCACCGAGATGTCGCTGTACAACCATTCCCCTCCCGAACCGCGGCGATAAATACAGTCCAGGAAGTCCAGGTGGACAGTCCCGGCCCCAACCACGGCAGCTGCCCGGCGATCCTCCTCCCGGCGGGCACGAACTGCTTCTTCGGCCGTTGGAAATCCCCACATATAATGTTGTAACTGAGCAAATTGGGAGAACTCGCCCTCCGGTGGGAATCCAGACATCACCGTCCAGATTTCAACGGAAAGACCCGTCTGAGCCTGGTCGTAAATCAACCCGCCCGCAGAGAGCACAGCGTCATCGAGATGAGGAGAAAGATAGATCCATCGCATGGAATGATTTAACCATACTTGCAGCAATGCTGGCTGGATTTTAAGATGATTGCATAATTTATTTTCCTGCGGATGTCAGTTAAACTAGGCATGGAGGCAGCCTATGCAGGAGCGACGTAAACAGCCACGCAAGGACTTGATGTCCTATTCCCAGGTGTTCGAACTCTATCACGGCAAGCTGATCGGGTACCTGGGGGATATCACTTTTTTGGGGGCCATGGTGATCGGAGATGAGCCTTTTGAAATGGGCTCCCAGATGAACATTTCCATCCAGCTCCCTGAGCTGCCAGATGTCAATGCCACGCGCATGGCCCTGCCGGTGCGCGTCGTCTATTGTCAAAAAGACATCAGCCCTGAGTATTACAATATTGGACTGGAGTTTAGCCTGGTCACAGATCAACAGAAGAAGATCATTGAATCGATCATTGAAAATTATGAGTTCCGGAGGCAGACACCCAAGTATCCTCCACGGCCGGTTTGAGGGCACTCCTCCTCCATCCAAGAGACCTGTAGGCAGGTCTCTTTTCTTTACAAAGTATTTCTTATCGTTGGAATGTAGAGGAAATGAAGGCAAATTGTAAGTTTACAACAATGCATTGTCTGGTCACGCGCGAGTATACTAACAGAGGTTCCTGTCCTTTCAGTGGACAGACTCATCGATCCCTCAATGCACAGTCGCTGTCCAGGACTGCCGGGGGGACTGACTCTCGGAGATAAACAACTGTGAAAAAATTTCGCACCCTCTTCGCTACCCTCATTGCCCTGTTTTTCTATACAGTAACAGACATCCTGATCTGGCAGAGAATCTTCGAAACCCATAATATGGTCGAATACGCCGACCTTTATCACACGGGGTGGTTCGTCACACTGGCGGGGTATGCGGTCATGGGCACCATCCTGATGTGGGGATCATGGAAGGACTGCCTGTACTTTGTTACTTCGCTTTTTGTTGCTTCATTCAGCGGCCTGGAGGATATCCTCTACTACGCTCTTGATCGGAAACCCATGCCCGCAAGTCTTCCCTGGCTGGACGGCAACCCAATGATTTACATGAGCACACGGGATGGAGTCATTTTCTCTGTGGTTTTCTGGCTTTCCGTACTGATCGCTCTCTATTTCTATCTTTACTGGTGGCGAGCCCGGGGAGAGACCCAGCCTGCGAGTGAATAATCATCCACTAAAATAGATACCCCGCACGTCACGAAAAGAAGACGTGCGGGGCTTTTTGTTAATCAGGGTGGTGATTTTGACCATTTCCAGTTCACATATATGGTTATGAGCAAATTCTAATGCTTCCCCGAATAAATGTTCATCTGAAAGTGTATTAAAAAACGCTCTCCTTTCGTTGTTAGTCATATACCATCACACGCCGTGTATGGTTCACTGGGCACTTCAAGTCGAAAGTTCTTTGCTATGCGAAAGGAAATGCGTCATGCAAATTATTTCCCTATTATTGGGAGCTTTATACCTCCTGATTGTTTTTTTACTATCGATGTACGGGTTGCATAATTTAATCCATGCCATCCTGTACTTGCACGCCAAAACCGGTACACCACAAAAGAGGAGCATACCAGTTCTCAAGGAATATCCCAAGGTAACCATCCAACTGCCTATCTTTAACGAAAAATACACCATCGAGCGCCTGCTTGCTTCGGTTACCAAGCTGGATTACCCACTTGAGAAACTCCAAATTCAAGTTCTGGACGATTCCACAGATGACACTGCTATTCTTACCAAGAACCTTGTGGATGATTATAAATCCCAGGGGATCAATATCGAATGGATCCACCGCACTGATCGCACAGGATACAAAGCAGGAGCCTTGGCCAACGGGTTCAAGACCGTGTCAGGGGAGCTGATCGCAATCTTCGATGCCGATTTCGTACCCGCTCCAGACTGGCTGAAGAAAACCGTCCCCCTCTTTAATAATCAAAAGCTGGGATGCCTGCAAACGCGCTGGGGCCATACCAATCGAAAATATAACTCACTTACGCGCGTGGAAGCCATGGCGATAGACGGACACTTTATTGTTGAGCAGAGTGTCCGCTCGAGAAATGACTTCTTCCTCAACTTCAATGGGACCGCCGGTCTCTGGCGGGCCTCATGCATTGAAGACGCGGGCGGCTGGCAGTGGGATACGCTGACCGAAGACCTGGACCTCAGCTATCGGGCCCAGATGCGCGGCTGGAAGATCGATTATCTGCCTGATGTCGTCGTCCCGGCCGAGCTGCCTGCCCATGTGGAAGCGTACAAGAACCAACAATTCCGCTGGGCGAAAGGGAGCTTCCAGGTCGTGCGGAAGATCCTGCCGAAATTGTTTGAAAACTCAAAGATGCCGTTGCACATCCGTTTGTTCGCCATCCTGCATCTGACCGGGTATGGAGTCCATCCATTGATGCTTGGTCTTCTCCTGCTTACTTTGCCGGTCGGTCTATTGGCTCCTCAGGCCTTTAAACTCTTTCCGTACTCCTTCCTTGCAGGGTTCGGTCCACCACTGGTATACCTGGCTGCCAAGGCTTCCCATACACCTTCCCTGTCTGAGCGTATACGGCTGCTGCCGCTTTTGACGATCACCGGGTTCGGTCTATGTCTGAACACAACCGTGGCGGTCCTGGAAGGGCTATTCGGGAAAGGCGGCGTTGTCTTTATCCGCACGCCGAAATTGAATCTCCAGGATACACACAAACGAAATAAACCTTTTGACAAGGCCTATATCGTCCCAATCAGCCCGCTGGTCTGGGTGGAATTTCTCCTTGGCATCTATGCCCTGATCACAGGCATTGTCCTGACGCCGGTCATCGGTTGGGGTATCGTCCCCTGGATGGTCATCTACACCCTTGGCTTCTTCTACATAGGCGGCCTGAGCCTCATTCAGAACCGTGAATCCACCCGAAAACAGCTTCCCAATCTGGCTCCAGAAAAGTCTGTATAAACGATTACGGGTTCATTCAAATAATGAGAAGAACCTTCCTCAAACTTTTAGATATCCATGCACTGACCGCGGCCGTTGCCGCGGTCAGTGTTATTCCCGGGTCATATCCACCTGGCTTCAGAATGCCGAGAAATTTAATTTAAATGGAGAGATGAAAGGAGTATAATAATTATGCTTTATTTAAAAATTGAATAGAGTGAGGCGTTTATTGTTGCAAAGACGAAAAGGCAGATCAGGAGGAATGCCAACATGACAGCACAAAGCCAACCTCTCACTTTCATTAGCTATTCAAGGGCGGATAGTCAGTTTGCACTGGAACTTGCCAAGGAACT
>JBLNAU010000597.1:0-8702 GCA_050259515.1 Syntrophothermus sp. | reverse complement strand
GATAAAGGACCGGGGCGTGACTGCCATCGTGACAGGAGAGCGCGGCGAAGGGACCATCACCCGCTACGGTCTGGAGGAATATGTCGCCGACTGCGTGATCGTGCTGGATCATCGTGTGAATGAACAGGTCTCGACGCGGCGGCTGCGGATCGTCAAATACCGCGGCAGCCTGCATGGGACCAATGAATATCCATTCGTGATCGGCCAGACGGGAATTTCCGTCCTCCCGATTACCTCCCTTGCCCTGGAGCACACGGCCCCGAAGGAAAGGATTTCCACCGGGATCAAAGAGCTGGACGAAATGTTCGGGGGCCAGGGATATTTCCGAGGCAGCACCATCCTGGTGTCCGGTACGGCCGGCGCGGGAAAGAGCAGCCTGGCTGCCTCCTTCGTGAACGCCGCCTGCCAGCGCGGAGAAAAGTGCCTTTATTTTACTTTTGAGGAATCGCCCAGTCAGGTGATGAGAAACATGTCCTCCATCGGGCTCGAACTGGTCCCCTCCATCAAAAAGGGCCTGCTCCACTTCCATGCCGCCCGGCCTTCCCTGTATGGGCTTGAGATGCATCTGGTTGCCATTCATGAGCTGATCAGGGAATATGAGCCGGAGATCGTTGTACTGGACCCGATCACTGATTTTTACCCGGTCGGTTCCACGGTGGAGGTGAAGTCTGCCCTCTCCCGGATCATCGATCTTCTCAAGTCGAAGGAAATCACAGCCATGCTAACCAGCCTCACATCCACAGATCAGGCTGCCGACAATTCCGTAGTGGGTATTTCGTCGCTGATTGACACCTGGATCAACGTGCGCAACCTTGAGAACAACGGGGAGCAGCACCGAGGGCTGTTGATATTAAAATCGCGCGGCATGGCCCACTCCAACCAGATCCGGTCCTTCCAATTGACCGATCACGGGATCCGGATCGGCATCCTGGATCTGGCCGGACGCACCAACAGCCGTGAAATGATTTACGGATCAAATTAGTCAATCATCTTCTGTGAACGGAGATTTGCAAGGAGGCATCCCATGGAAAAGACAAAATCACGATCACGCACCAAACCTGCTGAAAAGGAATGGGAACTGCGGCTGTACGTGGCCGGACAAACCCCCAAGAGTCTGGCGGCATTTTCGAACCTCAAAAAAATCTGTGAGGACCACCTGGCTGGAGAGTATCACATCGAAGTCATCGACCTGCTCAAGAATCCCCAACTGGCAAGCGGGGATCAGATCCTGGCAATCCCAACACTGGTCAGGAAACTCCCCGAGCCGATCAAGAAGATTATCGGTGATCTCTCCAACACGGAACGAGTATTGGTCGGACTCGATTTGCGTCAGCAGAAATAAATAAGGCACCTGTATCCTGTTACAAGCCCGAAAGGTTATCTATGCCTAGAAAAAAGCAGTCCACAGACGAAGCGGCTGTGTTAAGGCAGCGGCTCGCTGAGACGGAAGAGACCCTGGAAGCCATCCGTCAATATTTGGTGGACGCCTTTGTCATCCGAAAATCAAACGGTGACCAGGTCGTTACCCTCACCGATGCAAATTTTCCCTACCGGATGATGGTCGAATCCATGAATGAAGGGGCGGCGACCCTGATTCCCGATGGAACCATCTTTTATTCCAACAGCTGCTTTGCCAATATGGTCCAGATGGATCCTGAGAGTATGATCGGCGTCAACTTCCGCGATCTGATCATTCCCGAAGAGCAGGCCGCCTTCGATGACATGTTTCAGGAGGCCGGGCAGAGTCCCAATAGAGGTGAGTTCCATTTGCAGGCAGCCGATGGGAGTCGTATCCCCGTCCAGCTATCCATTTACAGGCTCTCGGCAGATGAGGTCAGCGGAATTGCCATCCTGGCCACGGACATTACCGAGCGCATCCTGGCGGAGGAGAAGATCCGTTCCCTGGCATCCGAGCTGACGCTGGTGGAACAGGAGGAGCGCCATCGAATCTCACAGATCCTGCATGATGACCTGCAGCAGCGCCTGTTTGCCATCCGGGCACACATGGCTCTTTTGAACGATACGAACGGCAGTGATACCACCCGGTCGGAAACAAGCCTAAACGTCGAGCAAATCCAAAGCTGGCTGTCGGAAGCCATTACGATCACTCGTAATTTGAGCATCAACCTCAGCCCGGTCGTCCTTCAGGGGGATGGCCTGATGGAGGCGGTAAGCTGGCTGGCATCCCAAATGAACGAGCAATATGGTTTACAGGTCGAGGTGGAAACGAGCAATGACCTCAGCCCGATGAAAGAACATATGCGCGTGCTGCTCTTTCAGTCGATTCGCGAGCTGCTCTTCAATGTTGTCAAGCATGCCGGCATCCTGGAGGCGACAGTCAGCCTGGCCCGGGAGAACGGAGCTGGCCGGGTCACAATCAGTGACTCAGGCCGGGGGTTCGACGCCGTAACCGTCCTGAAGACTCCCGGGGCTGCCCATGGAATCCTGATCATCAAGGACCGGCTGGAGCTGATGGGATGCAACATGGTCATAGAATCACAGCCAGGCAGTGGCACTCAGATCGACATTCATGTCCCTCTCGAGAAACCCTAGAATCCCTGGCTTTCCAAAAACGCTTCCACCCTATAAGCCATATCGAAAGAATACCCGGAAAGAAACCTGACCGGAGGATCGATGAGCTTCCCCTATTCCCGACAAAACGCAGACTCCCGTCGCAGACTGGAATCCCTCGTAGGCGGCCTTTCCGATGCCGATCTGGCTCGTTCCACCGATTACGGCTGGACGGTCGCTGCACTGCTGGCTCACCTCGCCTTTTGGGATCATCGCATGTCTGTCATCCTCCACCGCTGGCAGCAGCAGGGATTTGATCCCTCGCCGATCGATTCGATGGCGGTCAACGATGCGCTCAAAGTGATTTGTCATGCCCTCGAGCCGCGAGCTGCGGCCGAGCTGGCCATTTCCGCGGCAGAGAAAGTGGATGCGGAATTCGAAACATTGCCGGATGAATTCGTTAAACAGATCGAAAGCCATATCGAGGAGACCTCCACGCAGTTCCGCATGGACCGCTCGCTGCACCGCGACAGTCATCTGCAGGATATTGAACTCCTGCTTCAACGGAGACCATAGAAAGGTCTGATTTTTTTCCAGGCACGGAGGTTGTCATTACCGACCATGGCAGGATAGGAAGGTATGCAATGGCAACCAAAAATAGTAAATCCGAATCGAAAGACAACAAAAAACGCTGGTCACAGCATGTCACACAGACCAGCTTTGCCCTGGACCTGGATCAGGGGGTCTTCACCTGGAACGATCCGCGCCGGATCGCACAGTCGCTGAAAGAGTCGGCGGAGCGCAGCAAGGCGCGCAAGACCACTCCCTTCCGCTCGGCCATGTCGATGCTGAACTTTTACATCAACCGGGCGGGTAACAATCTGCCTCAGGAGCAGCGGGAGCGTCTTGAAGCGGCGAAGGATGAGCTGCGCGCCCTGTACGGCCGGGAACGGCGAACCAGCAAGTAAAGCCTCCCATACATTTTCACCTACCAATATATTCCTGGCGCGAGAGCATCCCGGTTTATTTCCATTCGTCAGACTGCCATTAATTTTTTCGCGGTATGATTGGCGGAATATAAATTTTGGACCTTTGCTGTCTGGCAGGCAATGTAGAATACCGGGATTGCCTTCATAAGGAATTCATGTCGCGAAACAGAATCATTCTGGTCACGGCTGGGATCATGCTCAGCCTTTTTCTTGCATCCATGGAATCGACCGTGGTGGCCACCGCCATGCCGACCATTGTCAGCGAGCTGGGCGGGTTGGAACATTATTCCTGGGTCTTCTCCGCCTACATGCTGACCTCCACCACAACCGTGCCGCTCTATGGCAAGCTTTCTGACCTGTACGGCCGCCGGAATTTATACATTCTTGCCATGGCGGTTTTCCTGACCGGCTCGATCCTGTGCGGGCGGGCCGGCACCATGACCGGGCTCATCCTGGCGCGAGCTTTGCAGGGTGTCGGTGCCGGGGGCATCATGCCGCTGGCATTCATTCTGATCGGGGAAATGATCACACTTGAACAGCGCGCCAAAATGCAGGGATTGTTCTCCGGGGTTTGGGGCGTCTCGTCGATCGCAGGTCCGCTGCTGGGCGGTTTGCTTGTGGATCAATTCTCCTGGCGATGGGTATTCTATAACAATGTGCCCTTCGGCTTGATGGCAGCCGCCCTGGTCGGCTTTGCATGGCGAGACCAGGTTCGGGTCCATGGGCAGCCCTCCGTGGATTATGCCGGGGCCGCACTGCTTACCACCAGCGTCATTACGCTGCTGCTGGGTCTCACGGTACCGATTGGAACATCCACCAGATGGACCCTGATCGGCGCGGCGATCCTTCTTTTCCTGCTTCTGCTATGGGCGGAAAACCGCGCAGCAGACCCGATCCTGCCCCTTCATCTCTTTCGTCAAAGATTGTTCAGCATTGCAACCACGCATGGCATGCTGACCGGCTGGGCGATGTTTGGGAGCATTTCCTTTGTCCCGCTCTTCGTTCAATCCGTTCTCAATACGTCTGCCACGCAGGCAGGCATCACCATCTCCCCGATGCTGCTGGGCTGGGTGGGGGCGAGCATCGTTGGAACGCGTTTGCTGCTCAAGGTGGGCTACCGCAGGCTGGCGATCCTGGGAACCGGTCTCCTGACCCTGGGTGCATTTCTCATGGCAACCGCTCATGCAGATATCAGCCAGACCCGGTTGATGGTCTACGTGACGCTGATGGGCATCGGCATGGGCCTCTCGATCCCGTCCTTCCTGATCGCTGTCCAAACGACCGTCGAGCGCCGCTCCCTCGGCACCGCCACTTCCACGCTCCAATTCAGCCGGTCGATCGGCGGGACGCTCGGGGTCAGTGTGATGGGCGCGGCATTGAGCGCGCGTCTCGCCGCCAATTTGAGCGCCTCGGGCCTCGACCTGGGCCTGATCTCCCAGCTGCTCAATTCTGTTTCGGGGACGCAGGCCGCTCTCAATTAGGCGGCTCGCACCGCCGTGGCAAATGCCATCAACCTGGTGTTCGTCATCGCTTTTGTGGCCGCCCTGCTCGGGCTGATCGTCACTCTCTTCTCACCCCACCAGCAATTAAAGGATCAGGCCCTGGAAGAGGAAGCGGTTCTGGCGAGTATGGATTAGGGCAGGTGTACTCCTGGGCCGAACGATCAAAATTCCATACTGAAAAGGTTACAGATTCGGAGTTTGGAGATAGTTTTCATGATAAATTTTCTGGCAGGCACTCAACCTTAATCGATCCTAAACGGGGCTGCCAGAGTTTTAGCTGATTGAACTACCCAGGCTTCCATTTTTTGGGTGGCATGATCCTGTCAAGACATTTATCAATATAACGAGTTACAAAAGATACTTTGGTTCCACCGGTTATCCATACAATAATAAATTGAGAGTTGTGTAATCAAGTAAAAAGTATGGGGCAGAAACACCGCAAAATTTCATACATCGTTCTTTATGGGCGGCGAAGATCCAGTGACCTGTATGGTCGCTCCTTCCATTCGGATAGGGTCACTGAGGAGCCAGTAGCGAAACCGGCCCTTTGTTAAGGTCGGTTTTTTTCTTTAAGTTATTAAAGGAGGTCTACAGGCAGGGATCCAAAGGTCAATTTATCATGAGCGCTCTTATCCTTAAATTTGCATAGATCACACCATTGGAGGATATATGATTTCTCGACGAGACTTTTTAAAACTGACCGGCGCGGGCGTGCTTTCTTTGTATACCGCCACACTGGGAAAATTCACATTACGTGCCAAGGCCCAGATCCCGGGCGGAACTCTTGATCCAGCTGAAGTTAATAAGTTCGTAACACCCCTGCTTATCCCACCGGTTATGCCCAAAGCGGGAACGCTTACGCAACCGGGCGGTAAGCCAGTCGATTACTATGAAATATCGGTGAAACAGCTCCAGCAGCAGATCCTGCCGGCGCCACATCCGCCTACAACAGTGTGGGGTTATGGGCCTCTTACAGCGGCAAAGAAGAAGGGAGTGCGCATCCACAATGCTCCGTCGCTGACCATTGAAGCCCAGGCAAACCGCCCGGTGCGGATCAAGTGGATCAACGACCTTAAGGATGCAAATGGCAATTACCTGCCGCATCTGCTTCCCGTTGATCCAACTCTGCATTGGGCCAATCCGCCTGGAGGGATGGAGGGGCGTGATACGCGGCCCACTTTTGACAGCACACCCGGTCCCTACACCGGACCTGTACCCATGGTGAGCCACGTGCACGGCGCGGTCGGCGTCGGCGATGAGTCGGACGGATATTCTGAGGCCTGGTTCCTGCCAGCAGCGAACAACATCCCGGATGGATATGCCACAGAAGGAACCTGGTACGACTTCTTTGCCGGGAAGGCTGCTGCATCCTTTGGTGCAACATGGGGGCCCGGCTTCGCCACTTTCCAATATCCGAACCATAACCGCGCATCCACGATCTGGTATCACGATCACACTCTCGGCATGACCCGGTTGAACGTGTATGCGGGCCCTGCCGGTTTTTATCTCATTCGCGGCGGTCCGGCGGGCGACGCGGCTGTTCTGGATTCGCGCACCGGTCTTTCCGCAGTCCTCCCGGGTCCGGCGCCCAAGGAAGGCGATAAATTTCCTTCGAATAAAGCCTACCATGAGATCCCGATCGCCATCCAGGACCGGGCGTTCAATATCGATGGCTCACTTTTCTATCCAGACTCCCGCGAGTTCTTCGACGGCGCCACCTCCAGTGATCCCGGGTTCATTCCCGATACCGATCTCTCTCCCATCTGGAATCCGGAGTTCTTCGGCAACATGATCATGGTCAATGGCAGCACCTGGCCCTTCCTCAAGGTAGAGCAGCGCCGCTACCGCTTCCGCTTCCTGAACGGCTGCCAGTCGCGTTTCCTGATTTTGAGCTTTGCCAATATCCCCGGCGTGGAAGTCTGGCAGATCGGCAATGAGGGAGGCTTCCTGGCCGCTCCGGTGAATATCACGGCATTGGGGAACAAACTGCTGATGGGCCTGGCCGAGCGTGCAGATATGATCGTGGATTTCACCAACGTCCCGGCCGGTGACTACGTGCTAGCCAACATCGGACCCGATGAACCCTTCGGTGGTGGAGAGCCAGAAGAGGACTTCGAGACTGCGGATCCCGATTCGACCGGACAGATCATGCAGTTCCGAGTCGGGCCAGCGGTTGCGCCTGACACCACCACGCCACCCCAATTCCTGCAGCTGCCGCCGATCACCCCATTGCCTGCTCCGAACACAACCCGCAGGCTGGCGCTCATGGAGGAAATGTCCATGCATTGGGACGGTCCTGCCGCGGCGATGCTTGGCACCGTGGATTCAGACGGTAATCCCATGCACAATATGTGGATGGACCCGGTCACCGAAAATCCAAAAGTGGGTGATACAGAAGTATGGGAGATCTACAATTTCACTGCTGATGCCCATCCAATACATCTTCACGAGGTGGTCTTTGAGGTAGTGAACAGGCAGGCACTGGTTTCGAACGAGGATGGTGAAGCCCTTGTACCCGCCCGGCTGGACGGCGATCCGCGCCCACCCGAACCCTGGGAAACCGGCTTCAAGGATATGGTGATCGCCTACCCGGGTGAAGTCACCCGTATCAAGGCCAGGTTCACCAACCCGGGCCAGTTCGTCTGGCACTGCCACATCGTCGAGCACGAAGACAACGAGATGATGCGTCCCTACCGCATTGGTCCTGAACAACCTGGGCAGCCGGGAATGTAAATCATAGGGTCTGAATTCGTGGACAATATCGTCACGTTCCTGAATACCCTTTCAGAGGGTTATACAGCCTCATAAGTTGAAACGGGTACACCGATAAGATTTGACCCAAAAGGACTGGCATCTGCCGGTCCTTTTTTCGTTCGGCTATCGACTTTATCTTTTATCCTGCATGCAGTCTCACTTATCAAATCACTAGGGAAAGTTCTATAATCGTATTAACCGGTCGGATGGTTTAAGCAGATTGCAGAAAGTCCTTTAATAACAAGATTTGCTCAAGCCGCCGTCATCGGCGGCGAGATGCCGCCTAGAGCAAATTTCAAAAAGTGCTTTCCGACCTTTGCTTATGAAAAAGCTGGTCCTGTTTTTTCTTTCCTGTCTTCTCGTGGCATGCAGCCTCCCGCCTCAACCGCCGGCCATCCAGGCCGTCTACCTCGTCAAACAGGGAGGCCAGTTATCAGAAAATGATCTCAAGAAACATCCCGAGATCCTGGCGACCGACAGCTTTGCGGAGTTCCAACAGGCAGCCCGTCAAAGGATCGGCTTGTGGATCGATAAGAACGCGGTCACCCTGGTCGATTCCCAATGGCTGGACGAGCTGCCTCAATCCTCCTATCCAATCATCCTGGTTGGGTACAACGACACGCTGCTTTCCTTCCGGGACAGCCTCGAATTATGCTGCTTTATGGGTCCCGCGGGACCCGATTTTTCCCATGCAGAACCCGGCTTCAGCGTGCTCCAGCGCGAAAGTGGTGAACCCGGAGCATCCATTACGATGCTGGAGGGGTTCCGGCAAACGCCCACGGTCGAGGATCTGCTGCGCATCTCCAACAACCTGCTGGATGGAAGGATACAACCGACCCCAACCAGCCCGCTGCCTCCTATTCCGACGCCGACGCCATAATCCGTTTGATCGTCACCTGGAGCGGCCGCCCGCAATCAGCCTGAGGCAGTGGATGTCTTTCACTGG
>JBLNAU010000596.1:0-5539 GCA_050259515.1 Syntrophothermus sp. | reverse complement strand
GTTTACTCCGGTCCGTATCACAAGTACTTCGCTGATGACACCAAGGTTGTCTATGTTCGTGATGACAACTACTGGGGCCAGGATGCCTCCATGTGGGGCAAGCTGCCTGTTCCGAAGTATCTGGCGCACGTAATCTATAAAGACAACGCTGCCGGCACCACCGCTCTGCAAGCTGGTGAGGTGGATGTATCACAGCAGTTCAACTCCAACGTTCAGGATCTGTGGCTCAAGGACGGCCTTCCCATCTCGACCTACCTGCCGGATGCCCCCTACGGCATTGGCGCCAGCCTCCCGACCGCCTTCTTCAACCTGAAATCCTATGGTCTGGACCAGATCGCGGTCCGCAAGGCCATTGCTATTGCAGTTGACTATCCCACCATTATCGCCAACGCGATGACCAACCAATCCGCCACATTCGACCAGGTTCCGCGCTCCCTGATGAACCCGACCGCCGGTGAACAGGCCCTGTACGATCACGATGCTGTCAAGGACCTGCAGTGGGCTGGTAACGATATCGAAGGCGCCAAGAAGCTGCTCGATGATGCAGGTATCAAGGATACCGATGGCGACGGCTGGCGTGAGTACAAAGGCAAGAAGCTTTCCTATGTCGCCACCTGCCCGAACGGCTGGTCCGACTGGCAGGCTGCAATCGAAGTGGTTGCTGCCGCTGGAAAAGAAATTGGAATCGATATCACGACCAATTACCCGGAATGGGGCGTTTATCAGACCGTTGTCACCAAGTCAGATTCTCCTCTTCCCGAGGGCTATGACATCTTCATGATGTGGTCTGACGGCGCCGGCCCGACCCAGCCCTGGTCCCGCATCCGCCATCTGATGAGCTCCGAGTTCAATGGCATGACCAGCAACTGGAACGGCAACTGGGGCCAGTACGCCAATCCCGATGCCGACAAGATCATCGCTGCAATCCCGCAGGAAACCGATCCTGCCAAGCTGAAGGAAATGTACACCGAATTGGTCAAGATCTACCTGACCGACATCCCCTCCTTCACGCTCATGTACCGCCCGCAGTCCTTCCACACGGTGAACGAGAGCGTTTGGACCAACTTCCCCCACCAGGATGATGGCACCAATCCGCCCGTCCCGCCGCTGGATATGACAGACGGCTGGGGTATTGCAGGCCTCTACAACCTCGAGCTTGTGAATCCGTAACCTGTAGAGTAGTAAAGACAGCCATGTTCCGTATGCTGGGGCATGGCTGTTATTGTAAAATAGAGGCGACAGTCACGCTGAGTCCATCATCGCAAACCACACAAACCGAAGACTCATATCCCGGTCTGACCAGGTGACTGTCGCCAAACTTGTAAAATGCTCATTCCATTATCATAGAGGTGCGCAATGAAAGGATATCGAAAGTATTTTTTCAACAAGTTAGGTTGGTTCGTTATCACATTCATTGCCGCCTTCCTGTTGAATTTCATTCTGCCCCGCATGATGCCGGGCGATCCTGTGGCAGCCATCGTGGCAAGGCTTGCCCAGGGTATGTCCAATGCAACCGGGGTTCAGGCAATTTATCAGCAGTACGCGGAGCAGTTTGGCACCAACAAACCCATGCTGACCCAGTTCTTCCTCTATGTGGGTAACGTGCTGCATGGCGATTTTGGCTTTTCATTCAGCCAGTATCCCAGGACGGTTGCTGCCGTGATCGGCGCTTCCTTTCTTTGGACGCTCGGTTTGCAGCTGCCAGCGATCATCGTCGGCTGGTTGATCGGGAACATCCTCGGGGCAGTGGCTGCTTATATCAAGGGAGGCTATGACAAAGTCCTCCTGCCCGCCAGTATTTTTCTCAGCAGCCTGCCGGCGTTCGGCATGGCGGTCATTTTGCTTGTGATTTTTGCCGTTGAATTGAAATGGTTCCCCACCTCGGGTGGATACGGGTTTGATCTGATTCCCAATTGGAGCTGGCCATTTGTATGGTCGGTTTTTGTCCATTATCAACTGCCCTTCTGGTCGCTTGTGGTGATCATCATTGGCGGTCAGGCGATTGGCATGCGCTCGATGTGTATTTATGAGCTGAATGCCGATTACGTGAAATATGCCCGGTTCCTGGGAGTCCAGGATCGAAAAATTGTGCGTTACGTATTTCGAAATGCAATGCTTCCCCAGGTCACTGGTCTGGCACTGGCGATCGGTACCATTATGGGTGGCGCGCTGGTGGCAGAGATCATTTTTAGTTATCCAGGGCTTGGCACGACACTGCTCAACGGTATCCTGGGACAGGATTATCCGTTGATCTCAGCCGCCACACTGGTCATTTCGTTGATGGTGCTGATCTCGACGTTTACCATCGAACTACTATATGGCTTCATTGACCCGCGTATCAAAGCTGCACAGTCTGAGACTGAGTAAGGAAAGAGGCTGTTATGAAAAACACAGTTCGACAGCTTTTTCAATCTGGTAAATTCGTCGTCGGATTTTCCATTTTTGCATTCATTGTGCTGACCGTGATCCTGTTCCCGGTGTTTATCAAAGATCCCCCGCTGGGGATCATTGGTCAAGGCACTTTCTTCCCGCCCGGGATCTATGTAAGCGTGTATGACAGCCTAAGCTCTCCCGCATATACACTCAAGCTCGAGAGAGCTGCCGAGTCGCGGATCGCGAGCAAATTAAGTGAAGAGGACAGGCAGTCCATCAAGGAATATCTCTTGAAGGCTGGCATTCCTGAAGAGGAAATCATTACAGCGGATACCGAAAAACTCCTGGGTCAGTGGGTAAACACGTACGATCCCAAGAGGAAGGTTTCCGGGATAACGAATGCCAAACGAAATTATTATATTCGTCTCAACAGCTCACTTAAGGGAATCCTGGCGACCGAAGGGGCGATCATTGCCACAAAAAATATAGATACGGGCACACTTGAGGCAACCGGGACTGTTGAACAATCCGCTTATGTGAATGTGACTCAGGTTCCAAATGTGCGCCTGCTGCTGCTGGGCACCGACAACTTCGGCCGGGATGTGCTGAACGAGCTGGTCTCCGCGACCCGCACCTCCCTGATCATCGGTTTGGTGGCGGGCCTGATCGCAACCACAATTGGTCTCATCCTGGGATTGCTGGCCGGGTATGTGGGCGGCGTGACAGATGACGTCATCATGTTCTTTAACAATATCTTTACCGTCATCCCCTCCTTTGTTCTGCTGATCCTGATCTCCTTCAGCATCGGTCAGGACAAGCGCGGTGCCGTGACCATCGCAGTGGTGATCGGTCTTACCTCCTGGGTATGGACATCCCGGGCTGTGCGTTCGCAGGTGTTCTCTTTGCGCAACCGTGACCATGTCAATATGTCCAAGCTGTCCGGGCACCCGCTCCCCCGCATCATCTTCCGGGATATTCTCCCGTACATCGCATCCTATGTCTTCATGGCGTTGATCCTGCAGATCTCCACGGCGGTGCTGACCGAAGCCGGGTTATCGATCCTGGGCTTGGGACCCAGGACGACCGAAACGCCAACGCTGGGCCTGATGATGAACTGGGCGATGATCTACCAGGCCCAGATCCTGGGAAAATGGTGGGCATACCTGCCCGTCATCGTAACCATTGCCTTGATTTCATTCTCTCTAAACTTAATGAATACCGGTATGGACCAGATATACAATCCATCCTTACGGGAGTAGGTGATATCAAATGTCTAAAGTAATGCTGGAAGTCCACGAGCTAACAACAAAATATATCACCCGCTATAACGAGGATGTGTACGCGGTTGATCACGTTTCCCTGAGCGTCGAGGAAGGTAAATCCCTGGGAATTGCGGGAGAGTCCGGCTGCGGGAAGTCAACCCTGGCCCTCAGCCTGATGGGATACTACTTCCCTCCGCTGCATTATATGAGCGGCGACATCATCATCGACGGCCAGAATATCTCCGGTATGGACCCGGACGCCGTTCGCAAGTCGATCCTGGGCAAGGAAATCGCCTACATACCGCAGGCCGCAATGAATGCCCTGAACCCGACCCGAAAGATCATTAACTTCATTGAGGATGTCATCCTTGCTCACGATGAATACATCCCCAAGAAGGAGATCTATCAGCTTGCCAAGGGATGCTTCGAACTCCTCGGTCTTTCTGCGGATGTGCTGCAAAAGTATCCGGTCGAACTTTCAGGCGGCATGAAACAGCGCACGGTGATCGCCATATCGGTCATTCTTTATCCAAAGGTGCTGATTGCGGATGAGCCCTCCTCCGCCCTCGACGTCTCCTCCCAGAAGATGGTCATCAAGATGCTGAAGGATCTGATGCAAAAGGAACTCATCAAATCGATGATCTTCATCACCCATGAGCTTCCCCTCCTTAAGAATGTGACCGATGACATCATGGTCATGTATGCCGGGCAGATCGTCGAAAAGGGCACCGCCAACGAAACTGTGTTCGATCCGCTGCACCCGTATTCCAAGGGGCTCATGGGCTCGATCATTGTCCCTGAGAAGGGACTGCGCGATGTGGAATTGACTGCCATCCCCGGTGCACCCCCCAATCTTAAAAATCCTCCCTCAGGCTGCCGGTTTGCCGAGCGCTGTAAATATTGCCGGCCGGAATGCAGGGTAATGACGATCCCCATGATGGAAATTGGCGGCGGCCGGGGCTACCGCTGCGTTTACTCTGAAAGCGAGCTGAGAGAAATGTACGCAAAGGAGGCTGAACACAATGCCTGAGGAAAAAAAGTTATGCCTGAGCGGATCGGGAGTTACCAAGATATTTGGGTTCGGCCGAACCAGGACTTTGGCTGTTGACCATGTAGATTTCAACTTTTATGAAGGCGAGATCGCATCCATCGTGGGCGAATCCGGCAGCGGGAAGACCACCCTGGCGAAAATGCTCCTGGGTTTGACGAGCGTCACAGAGGGTGAAGTATATTTCCAGGGCGTCAAGCGTGATATCAGTACGCGAAAGAAGAAGCAGGAATACTGGAAAAGCATCCAGGCGATCTTCCAGGATCCGTACTCCGCATACAACATGTTCAACAAGATCGACTCCGTGCTTTTGGATTGCATTCACATGCGCGGCGGCAAGAATCTCTCTCACGAGAAAAAAGTCGAGCTGATGACAGAGGCGTGCGGTTTTGTCAATTTGAAGTACGCGGAAATGACCAACAAGTATCCCTTCGAGTTGTCCGGAGGACAGATGCAGCGCCTGATGATCGCACGCATCTTCCTGCTGAAACCGAAGATCCTGCTGGCCGATGAACCCACCTCCATGATCGATGCCTGCTCGCGCTCGACCATCCTGGGCATGCTGATGAAGCTGAACATTGAAATCGGGATGACGCTGATTTTCATCACCCATGATATCGGTCTGGCGTATTATGTTTCTGATAACATCTACATCATGGAACACGGGAAGTTCGTGGAAAGCGGATCGCCCGACGATGTAATTTTGCATCCAAGAGAGACATATACCCAGCGCCTGATCAACGATGTTCCCAAGCTCCACGAGGAGTGGGATCTTTCCTAGCGCGCTCATCACCGGTGAATTTCCTAGTCGATTGTCTTCCCTACCCCCACAAGTTCAGGCTCGCGGAGTGGGAAG
>JBLNAU010000595.1:0-2995 GCA_050259515.1 Syntrophothermus sp. | reverse complement strand
CTCCTGACCGATGGCCATACCTACGGCGACGAACAGGATTGCCTGGCCCTGGCATCCCGGATTTCAGAGAAGGGCATCGGTATCAGCGCCATGGGGATTGGCCAGGAATGGAACGATATTTTTCTGGATGTGCTGGCCACCCGCACCGGCGGAAGCAGCGCTTTTATCGCTCATCCACAGGATATCAAACGGCTATTGCTGGAAAAATTCAATGCCCTGGCCCAGATCTACGCGGAAGAGCTGGTTTTAAGCCTTGTTCACAGGGAGGGCGTTGATCTGGCCTATGCCTTTCGAATCCAGCCAGATCCCTCCCCGATCGTACTGGATTCCCCCATGCGGCTGGGAACAATATTGCAGGATGCTTCCACTCAGATACTTTTCGAATACATTATTCAGCCAAAAGCGGTAAAATCGGACTTAACCGATATTTTGCGCGGTACGCTAAAGGTCTCCATTGCCTCCCAGCAGCTGCCCGTCCCGCCTCTCCAGCTGCACGCAAAATTGCCTGTTTCTGAAACTTCTGAACAGGGCCAGCCCGACGAGCGCATCGTCCAGGCCCTTTCCAGGTTGATGCTTTACCGGATGCAGGAACGGGCCCGGGAGGAGGTCCGGAATGGCCGGATCGAGTCTGCCACCCGGCATCTGCAATCCCTGGCATCCAATCTGATCTCGCAGGGGGAGCGGGGCCTGGCGCAAACAATAATGCTTGAAGTGGATCATTTACAAAAGCATAGTGCTTTAACATCTGAGGGAAGTAAAAAAATGAACTATGGCACACGCGCTTTGCTTAATGCGCCGCCAAAAAAGGAGTAGGTCTCATGATCGTATGTCCAAATTGCCAGCATAAAAACGTGGCGGGGGCGTTGTTCTGTGCAGAGTGCGGCGCACAGCTCGACGGCGTCGAGACCCTTGTTACCCAGGCTATCACCGATGAACAGATAGCCGAGGACTTGAAAAAGAAGTCCCTGCGCCCTGATACTGTGCCCACTCCTGCCAACAGCTGGATTTCCCTGCATCTCATGGATAGCGGCAAGATCCTGCCCCTGGCATCCCGCAACGAGTTCACCCTGGGACGGTTGAGCGAGGGCCAGCCCATCATGCCCGACATCGACCTGACCCCCTACCAGGCGTATGCTTCGGGTGTCTCCCGCCTGCATGCCGTGGTCAAGCGGGATGCGGATCGCGTACTGGTGATGGACCTCGGATCGTCAAACGGCACCTATGTGAACGGACGCCGGATCAATCCGCATGTCGAAGAATCGTTAAGCCATGGCGACATCCTGGCGCTGGGAAAGCTGAAGATCCAGGTTTTGTTGCGGAATATATAAACCCGGCGATATACGGAAAGGCGTCGTGATGCCGTATACAATTATTTTGCATATTGCAGGGGAACCATCCATTGTGGGAGAGGTGGAGGAGCTGCCCAAGCCGGCCGATACTTTGATCACGGTCGGCAACCCGCGCTTGCGGGATGGCAAGGATATCCACTATCTCGAGCACAACGTGGTAAAGGTCATCTGGCCGGTCTCCAAGCTGGCCCTGATCGAAGTTCTTGAAAGTGCAGAGGAAGAGAATCTGATCGGCTTTGTGAGGGAATAATTCATGCCCGATGATTTTGACCGCCGCCGGATCCTGGTTGTGGACGATGAGGAACGCATGGTCCGGTTTATCCGCATGAACCTGGAGCACGATGGCTTTCAGGTTTCCGAGGCATTTAACGGCAAGCAGGCCATCCAAAGACTGCGCGATATCAATCCCGACTTGATCTTGCTGGACGTCATGATGCCCGACATCGATGGGTTCGAAGTCCTGGAGACCATCCGCGAGGCCAGCAGCGTTCCCGTCATCATGCTCACCGCCAAGGGTGAGGAGGACGACCGGGTGCGGGGCTTGGAGCTGGGCGCGGACGATTACATCACCAAACCCTTCAGCCCGCGCGAGATGGTCAGCCGGGTGAAGGCGGTGATCCGCCGGACGGAGGGCGCCAGCGGCTCGATGCACGATATCATCGAGGTGGACGACCGCCTCAAGATCGATTTCGACCGCCGGGAGGTCTGGCTGGAAGGCAAGCTCGTCAAGCTGCGCCCCACGGAGTATCGCCTGCTGTACCACCTTGTCCAGAACGCAGGCTGGGTGGTGACCCACGACCAGCTGCTGGTCAAGGTCTGGGGCTATGAGTACCGGGATGAGCCGCATTACGTTCGCCTGTACATCAATTACCTGCGCCAGAAACTGGAGAAGGATCCCGCCAACCCCAAATACATTCTCACCGAGCGCGGCGTCGGTTACCGGTTTGTGGATTACAAGCGTCAAAAAGTCTAAGATTAATTTTTTAGAATCCAACTCTTACGTTTTTTTTATAAGGAGCTTGTGTTTTTTTAACACAGGCTTTTTATATTAAGGGCTGTAAAACCAAAACAATCAGTTACAGTATGGAGGTAGCTATGTCAAACTTAACTCGTTGGGAACCCGCTCGTGAGATGATGACTCTGCGTGAGGCAATGGATCGTCTCTTTGACGATGCCTTTACCCGCCCACTCTCGGTCCGGGATGGCTGGTCGATGGCCTCCCCGGCGATCGACATGTACCAGACCGACAATGATGTGGTTGTGAAAGCCTCCATCCCCGGCATCAAGGCCGAGGAAGTGCAGATCAATGTCACCGGCGATATCCTCACCCTCAAGGGCGAGGCCAAGCAGGAAGAGGAGCGCAAGGAACGCTCCTGGCACATCCGTGAGCAGCGTTTTGGCTCTTTCGAGCGCTCGATCGTCCTCCCGACTGACGTCAAGAGCGACCAGGCTGAGGCGGTGTTCGAGAACGGCATCCTGACCATTACTCTGCCGAAAGCGGATGAGGTCAAGCCCAAGACGATCAAGATCAAGGCCAAATAACCCACAAAACCCGTGAAAACTTGCGGAGGACATCCCTCCGCAAGTTTTTTATTCGCCAACCCCCGAAGGGCGAATTGTCGCACAGAATCTCCCTCGAAAGCCTT
>JBLNAU010000594.1:0-4627 GCA_050259515.1 Syntrophothermus sp. | reverse complement strand
TGCTGAACTTCTTCGGGCGGGCCATCTGCCATTGATCCCGATAAAAGCCTAAAAAGAGCAGGCTGCTGGCGAGAATGAAGATCAACCAGCTCGCGATTGTTCTTCTCCGTGACTGTTTCATAGGGGCAGGAAAACTCAGGAATGGCAACAGATCATCCTTCCAGTTGAAACCTGGAAGGATGATCTGTTGCCATTCGTGAGTTTTCCTGCCCCTATGAAACAGTCACGAAGAAGAACAATCGCGAGCTGGTTGATCTTCATTCTCGCCAGCAGCCTGCTCTTTTTAGGCTTTTATCGGGATCAATGGCAGATGGCCCGCCCGAAGAAGTTCAGCATCTTCCAGAAGGATGTGGAAGCCTATGTCATCGGCAGGCTGGTGCTGGCACGCCAGAGTGGAATATTTTCCAACGGCGGTCTCCTGGGCTGGGGAGATGTGGATGGGACAAGAATGAGCGACATAGGGGATGCAGACTACCAGCATCAATATGATACATATCTGAATGGGCTGACTTTTAAGAGCTACCTTGCAAAACAATCCCACCCCGGCTTCCAGGCAATATTTTTCAGCGCGTTGGACCGGATCAGTCCCCTGGGCCCCTCGTACAACCTGAGATTGTTTCGGATGCTCACTGCCGGCCTGTTTGCTCTCACGCTCGGTGGCGTGCTTCTCTGGTTCCTATGGGAGCTCGGCTGGCTGCCGGCTATTCTGGTTTTTGCGTCCATTCTGGTCTCACAATGGATGACGCTGTTTGGAAGGAACCTCTTCTTTGTGGCAGGTTTCTTCTATCTTCCCATGCTGGCCCTGTTGTTTGCCTTATACCGGCAAAGGCCCGGCAGTCTTCCTTCCAGGGGAAGTGTCTTCTGGATTGTATTTTCAACCCTTCTCTTAAAATGTTTGTTCAATGGCTTTGACTTTATTCTTCCCGCCCTGTGCATGGCTGCGACCCCGCTGGTCTATTATGGCGTCAGGGACCGCTGGAACAGGGATGTCTTTTTATCCAGGTTCATGATTGCGGTGCTTGCAGCCCTGGCGGCCATTTTTGTAAGCCTGGTGATCCTGTCGATCCAGGTGATGTATGCATCGGGCAGCTTCGCACAGGGAATCGGCTCCATCCTGGGAACGGTGAACCGGAGAATCCTGGTGAGCGATCCCAATCTTGTCTCCCTGTATGCACAGGCCAAGAATGCAAGCATGGGATCCATATTGAAAATTTATTTAACGGAGTCCTATTTCGACAGGTATACCGTCCCCTATTTTGTCATCATCCTCCTGTTCGCGGTCGTCTCCGTGGCTCAAATCCTCCTGGAGAGGAAGCAGCCCGCTCAAACATCCTTCAAGGGATACGCCCTGATCGCTGCCACCTGGTTTTCACTTCTTGGACCTCTGAGCTGGTATACCATTTTTAAATCCGTTGCCTACTTCCATACCCACATGAACTATCTTCCCTGGCACATGCCATTTACCCTTTTTGGCTTTGGGTTGTGTGGATTCTTCCTTCGATCTCTGTTTGGGAGATTGAACTGGGAAAATTTGAATCCTGCGATTCACGGGCGATCGAAACAAAGCCATTAAGCCAGTGGAGAGAGTCATTTCAGCCCGTACGGAATTTCGAGAATCCACCGCCCATTGAATCAAATCCGGGCTGGCAATTACCGCGTCATTCCCCACATGGCCAGTGCGCTGAACACTACGATCACAGTCGCCGCAGCGACGACCACATCGCGTGTCGTCCGCTGGTCCACCAGATGAACAGCAGGGGGAGCGCCTTCGATCTTCCAGACCGGCCCGGCAAACCAGGTAAACATCAAGCCACCCAGCAGACCGCCGACGTGTCCCCAGTTGTCAATGCCCGGCTGCAGCCCCAGGAACAGGTTGATCACTGCGATAAAGATCACATTCTGGATGGCCCGGCCAAAATGTCCGGCAAATAACTCCCGGTTCTGGAACAGGAAGACCGCCTCCGCGCCCAGCAGGCCAAAAATGGCAGTCGAGGCCCCGACGGAGTATCCCCCCGAAAACAGGAACGAGAACACATTCCCGGTGAACGCGCCCAGTACATAGAGCAGGAGAAACCGCCCATGACCGAAGTGACGTTCCAGCCCGGTGCCGAACGAGAACAGGGCATACATGTTGACCAGAATATGGGGGATGGAGGCATGCAGCAGTGCGGGAGTCAGGAATCGCCACAACTGGCCCGCCTTAATGGCCTCGTTGTACCGCCCCCCGTACAGAACCAGGATGTCCGTCCCGGTCTTCGCCTGCAGGCCGATTTGAAGCACATAGATTGCCACAGTGATGGCAATGAGCACATAGGTCACGTAGGGCGGCGTGGAGGGCATTGCCACGCGAACCATTTGCTGTTCAGCCGAAGTTGCCGGTCGCTGCGGAATATCATTGGGCTGGTTCATAATTCCACCTTGCGCTGTTTGACGCGATGGTGTTCCGCGTCGATAATCGCCCGGATAATGTCCACGGTTTCGTCGAGGTGGAACTCCCGGTTCACGATCATGTAATCGAATGCATCCACCCGCTTCAGCTCCTTGCGTGCCGTCGCGATACGGAGCGCAAGGGAGTCAGCGGTCTCGGTCTTACGGGTCTCCAGGCGGCGCACCAGATCCTGCTCGTTCTCGGTTGTGATGAAGATCATCAGTGCCTGGGGCGCCAGCCTGCGGACGGTTTCGGCGCCCTGCACATCGATACGCATGACAACATCCATGCCACTGGAAAGCGCCTCACGCACCTGTTTCTTGGGGATACCCTTGTAATCCCCGTAGACCATAGCATGCTCGATCAGGTCATCCTCATCGATCATGCGTGCAAATTCTTCCTTCGATACAAAAAAATAGTCCCGGCCATGGATCTCATTGGCGCGCTGAGGGCGGGTCGTTGCAGTCACCACAAAATGGAACGGCAGGCCGCGCTCCTTCATGCGCTGCATGACAGTATCCTTGCCTGCTCCCGAAGGGCCTGATATGACGATCAGCAATGGCTGTGGATGTGGGATGGTGTATTCAGAATCAATATAGGGAGGCATTGGTAAATTGTACCAGACGGGTCTGATGCTCTCACGGTTGAGCCATTGGGATACAGTGTACATGTAACCTCTTTTCCGAAGCATATCCGCCTGTCAAACAGGATATTTATCCATTCCAAAATCGGGCTTGAGACAATAGAATCAATCCATGACACGCGAACGGGATCGTAAGAGCATCTGGACAGTGAACCTCGGGCTGGGGGTGAATATCATCCTGTCCTTTGTGAAGACATTTTTTGGCATTGCGGGCCACAGCCCCGCGCTGCTGGCAGAAGGGATTAATTCCGTTTCGGATGTCGCCTACTATGTGGTCGCGGGGATTTTCGTCCGGATGGCGAACAAACCCGCGGATATCGAGCATCCCTATGGACACCGGCAGCTGGAGAGCATTGCTTCGCTGGTGGTGGGCGCCTTCGTCGTGTCAACGGCAGTGGTGGTGTTCTGGGATTCCGTGGATAAGATGTGGGACCTGCTGGATGGAAAATTGGAATCCCAGGGGGCCAGTCCATTTGCCTTATGGATCGCTCTGGGGACGGTGATCATCAAGATCTTTCTCTTTTTCTATGTGCGCAGGCTGGGGGAGGAAACTGAAAACCCGGTCGTCTTCGCCCTGGCTTACGATCACCGCAACGACATCTTCTCCGCCTCGGCAGCCAGTATTGGAATTTTCCTTGGGCAGCGCGGCCTGCCCTGGGTGGATCCGCTGGCAGGCGCGCTGGTTGCCTTGTTGATCCTTCGCACGGGTACTTTTATCCTTCGTGAATCTTCCATGGATTTGATGGACAATGTACCCAGTGTAAAACTGGCCGAGCAGATTTTCGACCTGCTGAAGAAAGTGAGGGGCGTCCGGCAGCTTGAAGAGGTCCAGGCGCATCGCTTTGGTCCGCACCTTGTCGTGAACCTGACGATCGGTATCGATGGAAATTTGAGCGTGATCCAGGGGGACAGGATCGCCACCAATGTTGAAGATATGATCTACAGTACGATGCCGAATGTGCTGCGGGTGCATGTCCATTATCACCCGGCGGATCAGGAACGTGCGAACATGACGATCGACCAGATCCTAACGGAAGGCAGACAGCATCTTTCCCCCCACCAGACCGAATATTACGACTGACCCAGGCTACTACTTCTTCAAAACTTCATCCACGAGGGCGGGAATATCGAAGCTGGTTTCCTGATACCCCAGCCACACGAGGAACTCCGCATTGCCTTTTGGCCCCAGAAGTGGACTCTGGATCAGGCCTTGAATGGCAAATCCCTCCTGCCGTGCATACATAAGGATATCGTTCAACACCTGGCGATGGATCTGCGGGTCACGGATCACGCCGTCGCCGCGGGCGACATCCTTTTTCCCCGCTTCGAATTGAGGCTTGATGAGAGCGATAATCCCCATCCCCCCTGCGCCATCGATGGGGGGGTGAGGTCCAAGCCATCTTTTCACAACCGGCAGCAGTATCTTTAACGAGATGAATGAAGCATCCACCGAGATAAAGTCCATCCTTTCCGGCAGGGACTCGACGAACCTTGCATTGGTCTCCTCCATGACCACTACCCGGGGATCATTGCGCAGCTTCCAATGCAGAATCCCC
>JBLNAU010000593.1:0-12126 GCA_050259515.1 Syntrophothermus sp. | reverse complement strand
GACCGAGGCCATCTCGCGCAGGATCTGCTCGGGAGAGGTGTAATCCCATCCGGCAGACTGCGAAGCGGAGCGTCCCAGGCGGGCTTCCAGGCGGGTTGCCAAATCACAAAGGATCTGCCAGTCGGGGCGCGACTGTCCACGGGGAGGCTGAGCCGCCCGCACCCTTTGGACGCGGCGGTCGGTGTTGGTAAAGGTCCCATCCTTTTCGGCAAAGGGAGTGGCGGGCCAAAAGACATCCGCAAAAGCCCCGGACTCGTTGATGAACAGGTCCTGGGCAACCAGGAACTCAAGATGGGTCATATGCTGACGCGTCTCGTTCAGGTTCGGCTCGGACATCATCGGGTTCTCACCCATGATGTACAACGCCCGGACTCCGCCCTCATGTGCATGGCTGAGAATCTCGGTGGTGGTCAGACCCAGCTTGCGGGAGAGGCCGCCCGGCTCGATGTTCCAGGTCTTCTCCCACTTTGCCGCATTCTCCTCATTATCCACGCGCATATAGCCGGGATAATGGAACGGCATGGCGCCCATGTCGCTCGCTCCCTGCACGTTGTTCTGGCCGCGCAAAGGATTTAGCCCGGTCCCTTCCCGCCCGATATGCCCTGTAAGGAAGGCAAGATGGATCAAAGCCAGCGCGGAAGCCGTGCCATGCGAGAGCTGCGAAATACCCATCCCCCAGTAGATGGCTCCGTTCTTTGCAGTCGCATACATACGGGCTGCGCGACGTATATCTTCGGCGGGGACACCGGATAATTCCTCGGCATATTCAGGGGTGAACTTCTCAAGGGACTCTACATAATCCTGATAGCCCTGGGTGCGCCTGGCGATAAACTCGTTGTTGACCAGTCCTTCCTTGACGATGACATGCGCCATCGCGCTGAGGACCGGCACATTTGTCCCGGGCTTGAGCGGCAACCACATTTCGGCAAAATCCACCAGCTCGATGCGGCGCGGGTCGATGACGATCATCTTTGCCCCGTATTTCTGAACCGCTTCCTTCATCTGCAGAGCAATGATGGGATGGTTCTCACTGGTGTTCGAGCCGACCACCAGGAATACATCGTTCAGGATGACCTGCGAGGCTGTGTTGCTCATCGCCGAGGAGCCGATCGCCTTTTGCAGCGCGACCACAGAACCGGCATGGCACAGCCGCGTACAATGATCCACGTTGTTGGTGCGGAACAGTGAGCGCCACATCTTTTGGAGAAGATAATTGTCTTCATTGGTGGCCTTGGCGCAGCAGTACACGGACATGGCATCCGAGCCGTCGCGCTTGTAGATTTCCACGAGTTTGTCGGCGGTGATATTGAGTGCAGTGTCCCAGTCGGTTTCCACCCAGTCCCAATCATTAGACAGTAGAGAATTGGAGATTCGATTGCCGGTTGTGCTGACGGCAAAGACCTGTTCGCGGCCTTCGGGTTTCGGTTTCCCTTCGAGCAGGTACCTTCGTACCAGCGGGGTGGTCACGCGCTTGGGATGGTAGATAAAGTCATACCCAAAGCGTCCCTTCACACACAGGTTCCCCTGGTTGACGGGGGAATCAAACGGCGAAGTAACTTTAAAAATGAAGTCATCCTTGACGTGCAGCTGCAGATTACAGCCCACACCGCAATAGGGACAGGTGGTGGTGACAATTCGATCCGCAACGATTCTTTTCGTCCCAGGTTTTACTTCGGCAACCATAAGATACCTCCGGCTTCTCGCTTGAAAACAACCTTATCGCGTTTGAACATCAAACGTTTTTACGCTTCTTTCTTCCCGTATTCATTACGCTGATCTCCGCCGGGCTGATGCCCTGCTGCAGCAGGTATTCGCGCTTCGGCTTCAACGCGCCGGTCGGGCAGACCCCCACACACTGGCCGCACAACACGCAGGTCGTCTCCGGGATGGTCCGTTCGAAGAAGGTACCGATCTGGGTCTCATAGCCGCGATTGCTGAAGTTGATGGCATAGGTATACTGGACATCGTCCGCGCAGACCTGCACACAGCGCCAGCACAGCAGGCACTTGGAGTAATCCCGCACATACATCGGGTTATCATCCTTAATCTCCACCTCGCGCCGCTCGGCATCCGGGAAGCGATCGACATCCGCCCCGTATTCCTGGATCATCGCCTGGATCTCCTCCGCCTCAGAAAGATCCATTGTGGACGCAAGCATCTCGAGGACCGTCCTGCGCGCCCGGTCCACCCGCTCGCTGCGCGTCCTGACCTTCATCCCCGCCCCCGCCTGGACAATGCAGGCAGGCTGTAGCAGCCTCATTCCCTCCACTTCCACCACGCACATCCGGCACAGTCCATTGGCCGTGGTGGCTTCGTGGAAGCAGATCGTTGGGATGTCGATGCCATTTTCACGCGCAGCATCGAGAAGGGTCTGACCTTCTTCGATCGTTAACTCCCTGCCATCAATCATCAGTGTAATTGCCATAATTCACCTGAGAAACGTTTCACCATTCGAACGTTAAGCGTTGAACAATTCCGGCCACAATTTGATCGCAGACAGCACTGCGCTCGCCGCCGTCTGGCCCAGGCCGCAGAGAGACGCGTCGGTCATCGTCCAACCTACATCCTGCAGGCGGGTCACGTCGCCTGGAAGTGCATCTCCGGCGGCCACTCGATCCAGGATCTCTTTCTGGCGCTGGGTTCCGATCTGGCAGGGATAACATTTGCCGCACGATTCGTGGGCAAAGAAATGTCCCAGTTCCTTGAAGGATTGGCGCATGTCACGAGTCTCATCGAAGACCATGACCACGCCCGACCCAAGCGGCAGACCGACCGCGCGTAGATCTTCAAAAGTTAATTTCACATCTAGGTGGGCAGGGGTCGCGAAGGCTCCCGCTGCGCCGCCAAATAGAACTGCCTGTAAACTCTTATTCCCTGCCACTCCTCCGGCCATCTCCAACAGTTCGCGCAGAGTTACGCCAAAGGGAACCTCATACAAGCCCGGTTGTGTCACATCACCCGATACACAGAACAGCTTGGGGCCGGGTGATTTTTCCGTCCCGATCGCCCGGTAGGCCGCCGAGCCCATGGAAACGAGCAGCGGCACGTTGCATAAGGTCTCCACGTTATTGATGACGGTTGGCTTCCCAAACAGGCCGTGCGTCGTCGGGAAAGGCGGCTTCACACGTGGGAAGCCGCGCTTCCCTTCGATCGACTCAAACAGCGCGGTCTCCTCGCCGCAAATATAAGCGCCCGCGCCCAGGCGTAGTTCAATATCGAAGGAGAAATGCGAGCCCAAAATATGCTGACCGAGCAGGTTCGCCTCTCTGGCCTCCTTTAAAGCGGTTTCCAGGACCGGCAAAACATACGGATATTCCCCGCGCAGGTAAATATATCCCTGGCTCGCGCCGACCGCATAGGCAACGATCAGCATCCCTTCGATGGTGCGGTGGGGATCATCAAGCAGGAGAATGCGATCCTTGAACGTGCCCGGCTCGGATTCGTCCGCATTGCAGATCACATATTTTCGTTCGCCCGTGGCCGCGGCAGCCCCTTCCCCTTTAATGCCGGTTGGAAAGGCTGCGCCGCCGCGTCCAACCAGCCCGGACGCTTTTAACTCTGCCAGGATATCAGAAGGATTCATCGCCAGCGCCTTTTCAAAGGCGGCGTATTTTCCATACTCGGCAAGAGAGGTCGTCTCCCCGCGTCCACAATTGGCTGTTAAGAGGCGCAAAGAGCCGTACACCCGTGAGGGCGGGCGGCCCAGATCATAGGTATTCTTCTCAAGATCAATGGAAGTCTCAGCCTGGTCATCCACCAGGGCATTGGGCGCCAGCTCACAAAGTCCAAGGCATGGACTCGCTTCGATGGTGACTGCCTGTCCCGCGGTTGTCTCACCGGGCTGGATGCCGTGATGGTGGCAGAGATGCTCGAGAATCCCCTTGCCGTTTTTCAGCGAGCAGGCCTGGTCGGTGCAGACCCGGATGATCTTTTTCCCCACCGGCTCGTTGTAGAACATGGTGTAAAACTCGATCACCCCATGTACATCAGCAAGCGGGACACGCAGGGACCGGGCAACTTCGGCGGCAACCTCTTCAGGCAGCCAGCCATAAACTTTTTGGGCCGCATGCAGGGCTGGTAGCAGTCCTGGGCGGCCCAATGGAATATATTCCTGGATGGCAGATTGGACGGGTGCAAGGTCAAATTCAGGCATTGGTTCTCCGAAGAGGAAGTATAGACCTAAACAAATTGCATGACAAGAAGACCAGCGAGGAATGTATGGATTTCTAAAGTGTTTTTAAATAAAGAGTAGAACCCTAGGGGGTTAGATTTGCACTCGGTAAGAATCTGGGCATTCTGCGAAGCTGGGTGGCCTGCTCGAAGGCGTACGCGTACTTGATCAGGGTCACCTCCTGCCAGGCCTTTCCAATGAATGAAAGTCCAACCGGCAGACCAAAGATGTACCCGGCTGGGACAGTGATGTGCGGATACCCGGCCACGGCAGCGGGCGAGGTGCTTTCCATGTCCCAGTTGCTGGAATCGCCGTTGACCAGGTCAATGGTCCAGGCCGGGCCGCCAGAGGGAACAATGATCGCGTCGAGCTTGTGCTTGCGCATGGTTGCATCGATGCCTTTGGAACGCGCATACAGGAGGTTGCGGGCCAGTGCTTCGCGGTATTTCTTATCCCTAAGGGACGCCTTCTCCTGGGCAGTGATCATGTGTTCCTGGCCGAAATAAGGCATGACCTTGTCCTTGTTCTCTTCATTGAACTTGATCACTTCTTCCATGGAGTGAACAGGCGAACTTTCGGGCAGTGCCATCAAATATTTATTGAGATCCGCTTTGAACTCATAATGCAGCACTTCCAATTCGGTCTTGCCAAACTTATCGAAATTGAGGACATCCGCAGGGTCGATCACTTCGGCGCCCAGTTTCTTGAGCACTTCGATGCAATACTCAAAGATCTTCAGCACGCGCGGATTGGTCCCGGCCATATTCCGGGCAACACCGATGCGGGTACCTCGCAGACCATCCAGGTCAAAAGACTTTGTGTAATTGGATGAGTTCCGCTTCCGGCTGAGACGGGTGGCTGGATCCCGCTCATCGATGCCGGTCATGGCCGCGAGCAGGATCGCGGCGTCTGCCACGGTCCGCGCCATGGGTCCGGCAGTATCCTGGCTGTGAGCGATGGGGATAATCCCGCTGCGGCTGACCAGACCCAGTGTGGGCTTGATGCCAACGATCCCATTGGTCTGCGAGGGACAGATGATCGAGCCGTCGGTCTCCGTTCCGACAGCCGCCGCGCACAAGTTGGCAGCCACGGACGCACCCGATCCGGAGGAGGAGCCGCACGCGGAGCGGTCCAGTGCATAGGGATTACGCGTCAAACCACCTCGGGAAGACCATCCACTGACCGACCGCCGGCCGCGAAAATTGGCCCACTCGCTGAGGTTGGTCTTGCCTAGAATCACCGCACCCGCCTTGCGGAGCTGCCTGACAAGAAAAGCATCCTTCTCGGCGATATTGCCTTCCAGAGCCAACGATCCGGATGTCGTCTGCATCCTGTCGTGGGTATCGATATTATCTTTAATCAGGATGGGAATCCCATGCAGGGGACCGCGCGTTTTACCTGCCGTGCGTTCCTGATCCAGGCCATCGGCGATCTCGAGCGCATCCGGGTTCAGCTCGATCACCGAGTTGATATAAGGCCCGCTCTTGTCCACCGCCTCGATGCGTCCCAGATACAGCTCGGCCATGCGGCGTGCTGTGAGCTCCCCCGATTCCATTTTTTCCTGCAGTTCAGCAATCGTCCACTCGGGAAGGATCATCCCGCATTCTCCTTTGGAAAGATATGATCGAGCAGGAAGGACTACCGTCCACCGCCGGTAATATAGCGCTCCAGCTCATGAAGCATCATTTGCTGCATTTCGATCATTTCACGCAGGACATCCCGCACCGAGACAAAGCCCATTAATTGGCGGTCATCGTACACCGGCAGGTGACGGATGCCTTTATCCAGCATCAACGCCATGCATTCATCCAGGGGCTGGTCGCAGCTCACAGTAACGACCTCTCCGGTCATGATATCACTCACCCTGGTATCCCGGACGTTCTTCCCCGCCAGCTCCACCTTGCGGACGCAGTCACGCTCGGACAGGATACCCACCATTTCATCGCCCCGCATGACCAGCAAGGCACCTGTATTATGTTTCGCCATGGAGTCCAGAGCATCGAAAACGGTTGATTCTGGCGAAATTGAGTAAACTTCACTGCCTTTTTTTCGGATCATATCTCGAACAGTAGCCATGACCTTCTCTCCTTTGGTCGAATCTTGCGGAGAACCGCATATTTCCTACACTCGATTTCGGATTTAAACCTGCTAATTCATGTAAAAACTATCTTTTTAGAACACCGGCAGTGGGCGAAGTATAGACGTAAACAGGCAGACTGGCAAGCGAACGAGGACCTTCTTCATTTAGAAGACTTTTTGCCTGACGTTCCAGATCTCGGCAATATCGCGCAGGTGCTGGGGCTCGATCCCACTACTGGTCTCTCCGGTATACAGGTTTAACACCTCATAGTTGGCGGCCGTTTCGACATATTCCACCAGGTCCAGGGCATGCAGCAGGGACCCATCGGCCCGGGCAATGATCCCATGCTGCGCCCAGACGACCACCCGGTGGTCACGCATCGAAAGCATCGTTTCGATCATCAGCTGCCGGGAGCCAGGCAACAGAAAAGGCAGCACACCGATGCCTTCCGGCATGTTCATGATGGTTTCCGGCTGCCAGCGCAGGAGATGGGTGGTGAAATACCTCTGATCCTGGTATTTAGGGATGTGGCTCAAAAAAGTGGTGTGCCTGGGCTGTGCATGGAGGACGGCATGCAGCCCGACCGGCCGCATGCGCATTTGGTCATGATGAACCGCCAGGTGGGAATTGAACTCGCTGGTTACACGCTTAAACTGGCAATCGGCAGCCGTGAACATCCTCCCCTTGAGCCCATCCTCCTGCACCACCACGCAAGCCAGGCTGACGGTCGGGTCCTCGGCGATCTCTCTCAGTCGCCGCCCTGAGCCGGTGATCAGAATGGTTGCTCCGGCCAGATCCGGCGCAGGCTCGGGCAGGTCGATCGTCGCCATCTTTGGGAAGCATTCCTCCACATCCAGAATTTCCCGCGTACAGATGGAAATATTCCCCGCCGCACCCTCTGCCGCGCCCAGCTCGGAGAGACGCTTCCCTGTCTCCCCCATCTCCTTCAACAATTGACCAAGCGTGGATGAATACAGTTTCATGATCTCAACTACCTCGTAAACCGGGATATCTGCTAAGGATTGTGCCAAGCATATCATGCAATGGCATCGATATGTCCAGGGTCAGCGCATCGCCAGGCTCCTCGAGGGCCTCGAACTGGCTTTGAAGCAGGTTTTCCTTCATATAATGTCCCTCCCGGGCAAGCAAACGGGATCTGATCTCCTCATAACTCCCCTTTAAAAAAAGGACAGTCATCCCCTCTATCCCTTCGAGCAGTTGGAAGCGGTATTTTTCCTTCAGAGCTGAACAAGCCAGGATGGGATGACGGTCCGCTTCGAGGGTGGATGCAAGCTGCCGGTTGAGAATATCCAGCCAGGGGTCGCGATCCGCGTCGGTGAGCGGGATCCCGGCCGACATTCTGGCGATGTTTTCCACCGAGTGAAAATCGTCTGCATCGAAGAAATCCCATTTCAAGATGTGCGCGAGGGCTTTTCCCAGCGTGGACTTGCCGGACCCCGCGACACCCATCACTAAAAACCCTCTCGGCAGCATGCTGGTATTTTACATAAAAAGACCGGCTGATTGCCGGTCTACTTTTATATTTGCACTGGCTTAACACTCGATGTACTCACACCAGGCTTCATATTTTTGCACCCGGCCGCGGATGGTATCGTGATACACCTTCTGGATGGCACGTGTGACCGGTCCCATTTTTCCGTCGCCAATTTTACGGAAATCGATCTCGCTCAAACCGATCACCTCAGCCGCCGTCCCGCACACAAAGACCTCGTCGGCTACGTAGATCTGGTCCCGTGAGATGGGATCTTCAATGACGGCATAACCCAGATCCTTGGCAATGGTATGGATCGTATGGCGGGTGATCCCTTCCAGGACGGGTGCCGTGGAGGGTGTGATCAATTTACCGCGGCGAACCACAAAAAGATTTTCGCCGGTACATTCCGCAATATAGCCCTGCGGGTCGAGCATGATGGCTTCCTGAAATCCCAGGCGCTCCGATTCAGTTTTTGCCAGGAAACTGTTCACGTAATTCCCGGAGATCTTGGCCTTGGTCATGCTGACGTTCGGATGATGCCGCGTGTACGAGGAGATGTTCGCCCGGATGCCGTTGTTCAACGCATCTTCCCCAAGATAATTATTCCATTCCCAGGTGGCAATGGCCAGGGCAGGCTTGCCTGCATCCACATTCAGATTCCATGCGCCTCCCGTAATATACAATAATGGACGAATATAGCAATCGGTAAATCCATTGGCACGCACGGTATCCTTTACCGCCTGGACGACCTGATCCACGGTAAAGGGCATCTCACGAACGCCAAAAACGTGGGCCGAGTCCAGCAGGCGCTCGACATGATCCCGTAAACGAAAGACAGCCGGTCCCTTTTCGGTGTTATAAGCTCGGATGCCCTCGAACACGGCCGCGCCGTAGTGCAGTGCCGGTGTCAGCAGATGCACAGTGGCTTTTTCATATTCCACCATTTCCCCGTTCATCCAGATGTACTTGGATTCCATTCCCATAAGTTCTTCTCCTTTTCGTTGTAGAGTCCAATTGCTTGCTGCTCATATTACAGGAGCAAACTCCCGGACTCCAAAATTTACAAACAGCGGAGTACTTCGTCCGTCATCTGGCGGGTGGTTAATTTGCCGCCGATGTCGGCGGTTCGCGCGCCGAGGGTGATGGCCTCGTCCACTGCTTTTTCGATGGCCAGGGCTTCCTGCTCCAGTTTGAGCGAATAGCGGAGCATCAGGGCAGCCGACAGGATCGTCCCAACCGGATTGGCGATCCCCCGCCCGGCGATATCGGGAGCCGAACCATGGATCGGCTCATACAACCCGGTGCCTGTCTCCGATAAACTGGCAGAGGGCAGCATGCCCATCGATCCTGCCAGTACGGAGGCCTCATCGGTGAGGATGTCGCCAAAAGTGTTCTCAGTCACCATGACGTCGAACGAAGCAGGAGAGGTGATCAATTTCATGGCGGCACTGTCCACAAGCTGGTGCTCCAGGGTGATCTCCGGGTGTTCCTTGCCGACCTGGGTGGCGATCTGACGCCACAGGCGTGAAGCTTCCAGGACGTTCGCCTTGTCCACCGAGGTAACCTTCCTTTTTCTGTCCTTTGCCAGGCTGAACGCCAGGTCTAAAATGCGCTTGATCTCGAAATCGTAATATTCGAGCGTGTCCACGGCGCGTTCCCTGCCATCCTTGATCTCTCGCATCTTGGGCTGTCCAAAGTACAGGCCGCCCGTCAGCTCGCGCAGGACGAGGATATCAACCCCCTGCAGGCGCTCAGGCTTCAAAGGGGACGCATCGATCAGCGCGGGATGGAGCTTGATGGGACGCAGATTGGCATAGACGCCCAATCCCTTTCGCAGCCGCAGCAGGCCGCGCTCGGGACGGTCCTTCGCATTCGGGTCGTCCCATTTGGGACCGCCGACGGCGCCAAAAAGAACTGCATGTGCGGCCAGGCAGTCAGCCAGGGTTTCGTCGGTGAGGGAGGTGCCATAAGTATCGATCGAGCACCCACCCATCAGGTGTTCCTTATATTGGAAGGAGTGGTTGTATCTGGCGGCGAGCGCGTCCAGCACACGCACGGCTTCATGGACCACTTCCGGTCCAATGCCGTCGCCGGGAAGAAGAGTGATGTTGAAGTTCAATGTCTTTCCATTCCGTATTAAGTGACCAGCGGGTCGCTCCTACAAATAATCAATGCGCCACCATCAAGCCGTATTCCAGGGAATCCGAAAGGGCCCGCCAGCTGGCTTCGATGATGTTCGTGCTCGCGCCGACCGTGCTCCAGCGGCTGGTGCTGTTCCGCGTATCGATTAACACACGCGTAATCGCTTCGGTGCCATGATCCGAATCCAATATACGCACCTTGTAATCGGACAGGTGGAATTTCGCCACCTGCGGATAGTAACCGACCAGGGCTTTGCGAAGTGCGTTATCCATCGCATTGACCGGGCCGTTACCTTCGGCCGCGGTGTGAAGTACTTCACCCTGTACGCGCACCTTGACCATCGCCTCTGCAAAAATACCGCGCTTCTCGCGGTGTTCGACGTTCACGAAGAAGTCAATCAACTCGAACGGAGGTTTATAGCCATATTCCTGCCGCTTCAACATCATCGCAACAGAAGCCTCGGCCGCCTCAAAGGAGAAACCGCGCGCCTCCAGCTCCTTGATATCATTCAGGACCGGCAGGACCTCCTCACCTTCCACTTCCACACCATGCTCCTCGGCCTTGCTCAACAGGTTGCCGCGACCGGATAGGTCTGAGACAACCACCCGCATTTTGTTACCGACCCGCTCGGGTTCCACGTGCTGGTAGGATCTGGCGCTGCGTCTCATCGCTGCTACATGGACCCCACCCTTGTGAGCAAAGGCAGATTTGCCGACAAAAGGCAAATGCTCATCGGGAGTAATGTTCGCCACTTCGGCCACGAAATGGGAGAGCTCATAAAGGTCCGTGATCCTGCCCGGCGGCAAACACTGGTATCCCATCTTGAGCTCCAGGTCGGCCATAATGGAGATCAGGTTCGCGTTCCCGCACCGCTCCCCCACGCCATTGACTGTTCCCTGCACCTGGATGGCTCCCGCACGCACAGCCATCAGGGAATTGACGACCGCGCATTCTGAGTCGTTATGGGTATGGATTCCGAACGGGTGAGCCAGGGCAGGCTTGAGCTCGCAGATGATCCGCTCCACCTCCCAGGGCAGAGTCCCGCCGTTGGTATCGCAGAGAACCACGGTTTCCGCGCCTCCGCGAATGGCAGCCTGCAGTGTTTCAAGCGCGTAGGAGGGGTCCGCCTTGTAACCATCAAAGAAGTGTTCGGCGTCATAAATGACGCGCCTGCCATTGGACTTGAGATAAGCCACGGACTGTTCGATGATGCGCAGGTTGTCTTCCAGGGTGGTAAGCAACACATCCGTGACATGCAGTGTCCAGGTCTTGCCGAAGATCGTACAAACCGGTGTATGCGAATCGAGCAGGGCCTTGATGTTTGCATCGTCCTCCGGCCCGCCTTTCACCCGGCAGGTGGATCCAAATGCCGCAATCAAGGCATTTTTCCACTCCAGGTCCCGGGCACGCTCGAAGAACTCCACATCCTTGGGATTGGAGCCCGGCCAGCCGCCTTCGATGAAGGTAACACCGATCTCATCCAGTTTATGTGCGATACGAATCTTGTCATTGCCCGAGAGAGTAAAGCCTTCGGACTGGGTGCCGTCGCGCAGGGTGGTGTCGTAAATTTGGATATTCATAGTTAGTTCCTAGAGAATCGAGAGTAGAGAGTAGTTATTGCTCTCTATTCTCTAGTTCCTACTCTCAAATTCTGCAATTTCTTTTTCGAAGCTCATGATGTAACCCAGCTCATCCACGCCATTCAGCAGGCAGGCCTTGTTAAAGGGGTCGATCGGGAAGGTAGCCGAGCCCTGTGGAAAAAAAAGAGTCTGTGTGGCCAGGTCTATTGTGAGCTCAGTATTCGGCACTTCATCCAACAGATCGAACAACATCTGATGGGTTTGATAATCCACCACAACAGGGAGCAGCCCATTCTTGAGCGAATTGTTGCGGAAGATATCTGCAAAGGATGTGCAGATCACGGCGCGAAATCCATAGGCGGTCAACGCCCAGGGGGCGTGCTCGCGGCTCGAGCCGCATCCGAAATTGTCGCCTGCCAGGAGGATCTGCGCGCCCTTGTATTCAGGCTTGTTGATGACAAAATCCGTTTTCGGGGAACCATCGTCGTTGAATCGCCAGTGAAAGAACAGGACATCTGCCAGGCCATTCTTGTCCGTGGTCTTGAGGAATTGAGCGGGAATGATCTGGTCTGTATCCACATCAGTGATGGGAAGCGGAACGACACGGGAGGTGAGTGATGTAAATTGAGGCATAAGAGGTTTTTAGATTTCTGATTTT
>JBLNAU010000592.1:0-4124 GCA_050259515.1 Syntrophothermus sp. | reverse complement strand
TGGAGATCGGCGAAGGTGTTGCCCAGCTGCAGAAGGTTGCCCGCCAGCCGGAGCGGCACCCCTTTCTGAGTGGAGCCGGGCACCGACACGGTAAAGATGACGTTCACCATCTGGGCGGGTTTCATCGGGATCTGGACCGGCGTTGCCTGGTTCTCTGCCACCATGGCGCCCTGCTGGAAGGTCTGGTAGGCTCCATCCAGGGCATACGCAACGAGATTATGATTGCCGCCGCGCAAACCAGGCAGCTCGAATCGGCCGGCCGAATCGGTCAGGGCCTGAACACCGCCCGCTGTCACCAGGATGCCGGGAATGGGCGCGCCCGTATCCTGGTTCACGACGGTTCCGTATATATTTCCAGACAAGGTGCTGACCGGTTTATCCGCCCAGTTGTTGACGGTCTCCACGATCTGCGTGGGACCGTTGATGTACACCATGCGATAGCGGATGGGGGCATCCAGGTTGGTATCCTCGACCACATTGGCCGGACCATGCCGTACATAACGATATTTAATGATCGCCTTGTCGGGGATGGCGAGCGTGGTCGAATAGGTGACGTTATCGACCGCGGTCATCTGGTAATCCACTGCGTTGAGTGCCAGTCCGGTTAGTTCATCCAGGACGCTGATGGCAAGCACTTCATTGGCCGGGAGCGGTTCCGGCAGCCGTACCGTGAATGTTACCTCGGCGCGTGGCAGGGGAGTGGGGGTAGGACCTCCGGGTACGGGAGCGGTGGATATTCCCGGTAGGTTGGGGAAAGAAGAAGGCCACTTGAACAGAGTCACAGCACAGGCTTGGCTGGCCAGTGCCAGGACAAAAATAACCAGCAGGATGCGGCGCGAATAAATAGTCCGTGGTTTCATTTCTCTCCTCATTGCTCACTTCCCGGGTGGCCTGGGTATGTTAAACGGGTTCTTCGGTTGTATCTTCCACCGGCATGTTTCGTCTGCGCGCGGCGTACGCCAGATAGCTCATGCCAATGCTGATAAAGTATAAGGCTGTCATGGGCAGCATCACCAGTGACATGTTGACCGGGTCCACGGTCGGCGTGACCGCTGCCGCCATGATCGCAATGATGACGACTGCCAGCCTCCACTGTTTTAGTAATACCTGGGGTCTTACGAATCCCAGGATGGTCAGAACATAGATCACCAGTGGAAATTCAAAGAAGGCACCAATCCAGAGCATCAATCCGGTGATAAAGCCAAAGTATTCCTTTGCCGCCCAGTCCTGCGAAATCGAGGTAAAGCCGGCCAGGAATTTCAGGGCGGGAGGAATCAATACCAGGTAGGTAAACGCCATGCCGGTGAGAAACAGCAACACGGCGATCGGGATTCCAAAAAGCATGTTCTTTTTCTCGCGTGCGTTCAATCCCGGTGCTGCGAACAGCCAGATCTCGAAGGCGAGATAAGGAAAGGCAATGGCGATCCCGCTGGTCAGGGCCACGCGCATGAAAACCCCGAGCTCTTCGGTAACTTCAATGGCCTGCAGCTTGTCCAGCCCGCCGACGGGTTCGGCCAGAAATGACATCAGGGGTTTGGTGAAGTAAAAGGAAACCCCGACACAAATTGCCAGGGCGATCAGCATACGGAAAAGGTGCATCCGGAGCTCTTCCACGTGAGCCCAGAAGCTTGCCCGCGCATCGGACTCGGTCGCGAGGTTGGAAAAGGTATCCAGGATGGGCCGGTCTTCCACATCCGTATTCAGGAAATTGTTGGCCCTTATGACCATCCGGACAGGAAAAGCAAGGATATTGTAAAGAAGCCTGAAGGGGAAGGTAACGACCCGCCAGATGGTTTGGAGGAATGTTTTCATTGGGGTTCCGGGTCGTTCCCATCTGTCTGCGAAGAGACGTCCGGGGAGGTGGCTGGAGTTTCTGTGCTGGGAGGCTCCGCAGGGCGGACAGCCGGAGCCGGCCGTGCCTTCTGGACAGGGGGCCGCGAGGGACGGGGATCGATGCTGTTGCGGATCTCCCTGTCCATATCCTTTAGTTCTTCGAGGTTTGCCTCTCGCATCAGGCTTGTGGGCAGATTGCGAATCTCCCTGGATGCCCGCTGGAAGGCCTTCCAGCCATCCGACTTCATTACGCGGTTGAGCCAGCGTCCAACGGTTTTCCCCGCCTTCTGCATGTCTTTTGGACCCAGCACGATAATGGCGATGAGTACGATGAAAAAGAGTTCTTGAGCGCCGATGCCGAAGATTTCCATAATTTACAAATTCTGAACAGCCTGTTGGATTTCACTCTGGTGTTCGGCCAGGGCGCCGAGCACTCCGTTCACAAACCGCGGCGCGGAGTCCGAGCCGTACATCTTCGCCAACTCCACGGCCTCATTGATGGCGACCTTGAGAGGCGTGTTCCCATACACGGCAAACTCCCAGAGCGCCATGCGCAGAATGTTCCGGTCGATTGCCGCGATCTGGTCCAGGGGCCATTCGGGCGCGTACTTGGCAATCAGATGATCGAGCGTCTCAGTAATTGGAAGTACGCCAAAGATGATCTGGCGGGCAAACTCCGCCAGGTCTTCGGGAAGCGGATTCTCCTCCAGGCTTATTTTGAAGATCTCGCCCGGAAGATGGTTCGCGATATCAACTTCGTAAAGTACTTGCAGGGCAAGAGAGCGCGCCCTGGTCCTTGGTTTCATGCGGTCTACGCCTCTTGATCCCCGTAATCGATATCCTCGATATGGACCTCGATCTCGCCGATATCCATGCCGACCATTTCCTGAAGGGCGCGTGCCACCTGTCCTTGAACGTTGCGGCTCACTTCGCGGATATTGACCTCGCTCTTGAGGATCAGATAAAGGTTGGCATAAACAGTATTGTCCTTGATCTCCAGCCGCACCCCATCATGGACGCCGCGCTTGAATAGGCGGTTCACACCTCCCGTGACATTGGCCATCCTGCTGACGCCCGGAACGCTCAGCGCAGAGAGGCGGGTAATGGTAATGAGCACATCGGGCGCAACCGTTGTTTTTCCTGGTGTATGCGAATAAGACATTCTTTTCTCCTAAATTCGGTTCCTCCCGTCCGATGGGCGAGAGGCAGGGATGATGGTCTACATCATGGCCATTCCACCGTCTACGCCGAGGACCTGACCGGTAATAAAGGCGGCCTGATCGGAAGCGAGGAACGCGGCCGCGTAGGCGATCTCCTCGGGTTTTGCCAGGCGCGCCAGCGGGACAAGCTTGAGGGCGGCCTGCAGGGTCTCGGGCGGCATGGCATTCAGGATTTCCGTATCCACGAAACCGGGCGCAATGGCATTGACGGTGATGTTGCGGGCTGCCACTTCGCGCGCCAGCGACTTGGTAAAAGCGATCTGCCCGCCCTTGGATGCAGAGTAATTGGTCTGGCCTGGGTTGCCCATCTGGCCGGCCACCGAAGCCATATTGATGATGCGGCCATAGCGCTTGCGCATCATATGCTTGACCGCGGCCTTCGAACAGTTGAAGGTGGACTTTAGATTGGTATTGATCACCGCGTCCCAGTCCGCTTCCGACATCATCATGATGACGGTGTCCTTGGTGATGCCGGCATTGTTGACCAGGATGCTCAGATCGCCGAACTTTTCGACCGCAAACTTGATCAGGGCCTCCGCCTGTTTGTAATCCGCGACGTCTGCCTGGAAGGCTGCGGCTTTTCCACCAGCCTCCTCGATCTTCTTCATGACCTCATCGGCTGCCTCGGGTGATTTGTGATAATTGACAACGACTGCCGCGCCGCGGGCGGCCAGCTCCAGGGCTATGGCACGACCGATGCCGCGCGACCCACCGGTCACGATGGCGACTCTGTTCTCCAGGGATAATGTGTCTGGCATGCTCCGATTCTCCTCAGGCGGGATTATACATCATGTAGTATTGCTCAGCCGCCGTCCCCGGCGGCGTATTCTTGTCGTTTTGAAAGAACCTGCGCCGCCTCGAAGAACTAAAGGTGGACCGGGCAGGGAGCCACAGGGCATTTAGATCTCTGGCTTGATCCCCCATCCAAGTGCCAGACCGCCTCCCAGGGCAATGACCGCGGCCAGCAGGAAGGCATCCTGCCAGAAACGGATGGGGAACAGGCGGATCAAAGTATCCGAGAAGTAGAACAGCCAGGAGTTGCCCTCGAAGAACAGGCTGTGGAACAGGACA
>JBLNAU010000591.1:0-3090 GCA_050259515.1 Syntrophothermus sp. | reverse complement strand
CCTTTTACATTTTGGTGGCCCACAACAAACCGGTGCGTGAACAAAATATCGCTTGGATAAAAGAAGGTCATCTCCAGCTTCAACGGATTAAATAGCATAACCTGCATGGCCTGTTCGTAGGGCTTTTGGGTGACCACTTCGATAATTCGTGAAGCGACATTGAACCCCGTATTGTTGTAGGACCAGATCGTCCCTAGTGGCTGGACCTGGGGCAGTTTCGCGATGTCCCTCACCATCCTATCCAGCGCGTCATCGCCATTCCCAAAATCATTAAAGTAATCTCCAACCCATCCGCCCATGTGGGTCAGCAAATGCCTGACGGTGACCTTTCGACTTACCTCCTGATCCTGTACTTCGAAATTCTGGATGTATTTTCTTACAGGCGCATCGAGATCGACTTTTCCCTGCTCGACAAGCATCATCATCAGGGTGCCTGTGAACGTTTTGCTGATCGACCCCGTTTGGAAGAGCGTATCCACGGTGACCGGCAGCGGATGCTCCACGCTGGTGACGCCGAAGCCGGCTGAAAATTCCTGACTTTTGTGATAGATGCCAAGCGCAACGCCCGGGACCTGCAGGCGCTTCATCTCCTTACGGATGTGGCGGCTGATGGCGGCAAAGTTTGAGTCTGGGTTGTTGGATGTTTTTGTATTCATGTTTTGATTATAAAACCGGTCGGGATGTGCGTGCCACATCCCGACCGGTTTTATTCGCCGTTCCCCTCAAACCAGGTGGACATGTATTCGGGTTTTTCCATTTCCAGCGCGTGGGTGGTCAGGCTCAGGGGATAGAAGGTGTCCACCATCACAGCCAGCTCCTTGGTTTCTTTGGCGCCGATGCTGGCCTCGGTCATCCCGGGCTGAGGTCCGTGCGGAAGCCCATAGGGATGCATGCTGATGTCAGAGCGATCGATCCCCTTGCGCGACATGAAATTGCCTTCTGCATAGTAGATGATCTCATCCGAGTTGACATTCGAATGGTTGTACGGCGCGGGGATGCCGTCCGGATGGTAATCGAACAAGCGCGGCACGAACGAGCAGACAACGAAGTTATGTGCTTCGAACGTCTGGTGTACCGGCGGCGGCTGGTGGATTCGCCCTGTGATCGGCTCGAAGTCCTCGATGTTGAAGATCCACGGGTAGAGATAACCGTCCCAGCCGACGACATCGAAGGGGTGGTAATCCAAAATATGCCTGGATAAACGGTCTCTGACTTTGATCCGCACTTCGAATTCGCCGCGCTCGGTGTGTGTTTCGAGCTCCTCCGGCACGCGGATATCGCGCTCGCAGTAGGGCGCGTGCTCGAGCATCTGGCCAAACTGGTTCCGGTACCGTCTCGGCGGCTCGATCTGGGAGGGATTTTCGATGGTGAAGAAGCGGGCTTCACTCCCATCGATCTGCATCTGCCAGGTGGTTCCAAAGGGAATGACGATGTAATCGCCCTTGTGGAAAGGCAGATTTCCGAACTGGGATTTCAGCACGCCGCTGCCTTCATGCACCCACCAGGTCTCATACGCCTGGGCGTTGCGGTAGAAGTACTCCATGCTTTGGGTGGGACGGGCGACACCTAGGATCACATCCCGGTTCGCGAGAAGAGGGATGCGCGCAGAAACGGGATCCGTCCCCAGCGGCGCGTCGGCGGTCGCAAAGGCGCGGTGGCGGATGGGCCCGAATTCGACGGTTTCAGGCAGGCGTGAGCCGAGGTCCTCGGTGTGCTTGACGCGCGGTGGCAGGAAGTTGTGATAGAGGATGGATTGGATGGAGGAGAATCCCTCCAATCCCATCAATTCCTCCCGGTAGAGCTCGCCGTTCGGTTTTCGGAATTGTGTATGTCGTTTGTGAGGGATATTGCCAAGTTTATGATAAAAGGGCATGTTACCTCCTTAAGGGGTCACACTGATCGATTGAATTAAAGCATCCAGTTGGAAGAGCGATGGGTTGAACGAGTCTTCATACATGGCATCCAGGGCCTTGGTCACCGAGTCATAGTAGGCCTGGTCGCCCGTGCCTGCCGTTGGAAGCGGCACGCCTCCAGACGGAACGGCTGCATCCGGCTTCTCATTCTCTGCCAGGATGGAGGCGGTCACCGGCAGGACGGCGACAATGTAATACTTTCCATCATCGGTCAGGCCCTGGAAGTGATAGAACAATTCATGGTTGTTGACCGGAGCCGGGTACTGGTCATATTGCGTAACCATACGGACGCCGCGTCCACCCTTGAAATTGATCACCTGCATATGGGAGGCAAATGCAGGTCCGGCATTGAAGAAGGGGACCAGCGGCATTGCCTCCTTCGTCAAAGCCCCTCCGGCAAGAATTGCTTTCAATTTTTCGATCTGCTGGGAAGCGGGTGTACCCAGCTTGGCATAGTCCTCTGCAGGATAGACCGTGATGGTTGGCTCATGGAATTTGTCCTGCAGTTGGTAACCGGTGAGAGTGAATTTTAAATGGGCCGGCCCGATCTCCCACCAGGGGGAGTTGCTGGTATCCGTATTGGCAGGAACCATTTCTGTCTGCGCATCCTTGGCCACGCCCAGGGGAAGGGTCATGCTGACGTTGTTCAGTGTGACCACGCCTCCCGTGGGAACGGTGCTGACCGCAGTCACCGCAGGTGTTTCAAATTGAGGGCCAGGCGTGGCAGAGGCGGGAAGATTGCATGAGGCCATCACAAGTGTCATCAGGCCGAGTAAAAAGATTCTTGGTTTCATAGGCATCCTTTCAAACATCGAATTCACTACCGTGGCGCTTAAGTTCCTAAACCTGGACCTGAGTCTTGCATGCAGGATCCTGAACAAGTTTAGTTGTTTACAATCGCTACGAATTGACGCTTGAAGGAGCGATAGTGTTCCGTAAAACTCCGATTCGTTCGATCTCCAATTCGACCACATCACCAACGTTCAACCAGGGCCCCTGATTCTTGGTCAGCTCGTAAAGACACCCGGTTCCCACCGTACCGGAGCCGATCACATCGCCGGGATTCAAGTAGACAGATTGAGATGCCCGCGCGATCATGTCTCCGAACGACCAGTAGATCGTGTTGAAGTTGCCCCGGCTCTGTTCGACGCCGTTGATCCTGGCGACCATCTCCAGA
>JBLNAU010000590.1:0-3675 GCA_050259515.1 Syntrophothermus sp. | reverse complement strand
GCTGGACCGGACTGCCTTTTACCCTGGCGGAGGAGGTCAACCCTGTGATTTCGGTTCCCTGTCTATCAACGGAGTCACCTATCCGGTGGTCAGGGTGAAAAAGCAGGCAGAGGAGGTTTTGCACTATTTGGGTGGCGGAGAGCCTTTACCCACCCCGGGAAGCGCCTCCCACGGGACTTTGGACTGGGCGCGGCGATACAGCCTGATGCGCACCCACACCGCGCTGCACGTTCTGTGCGGGACCGTCTTCCGCGATTATGGAGCGCTCGTGACTGGCGGGGATATGGAACCGCTCAAGGGACGTATGGATTTTGAGTTTGCAAATATGCGTGGGGAATTGGTGCGGGAGATTGAGTCCGCCGTGAATGAGGAGATCAAAAAGGCGCGCGCCATCCGGGTCAGAATATTACCCCGCGAACAGGCATTTCAAATCCCGGATTTGATCCGTACCAAAATCAACCTGTTGCCTGAAGGAATTCTGCAGGTGCGCACAGTCGAAATTGTCGGCCTGGATCTACAGGCAGATGGTGGGACTCATGTCAGCAACACAAATGAGGTCGGCTCGATCCGCGTGGCAGATTACAAGAGCAAGGGCGCGATCAATAAGCGCCTTTATATTGAGATCGGGTGAATGGAAGGAAACTGGTTGTTTCCAGCACGAAGCAAAGGGTTTAAGGACAATGCAGCGGTGTGATAGGTTCACACCGCTGCATGCCTTTTACCAATAAGAACTATTCAGGATCGATTACTAATTTTATTGCCGTTCGAACCTTGTCCTCGATCGTGACATCTGCGAACTCGGGAGTGCAGGTGACGTTGATGCCATCCAGTTTGAGGTAACCGGTTGCCAGCACCAAAGCTTTCACCGCCTGGTTCACTGCACCTGCTCCAATGGCCTGTACTTCCGCGTGCCGGTGTTCACGCACCACACCGGCAATTGCACCGGCAACCGCAGAAGTTCGGGAAGTTGCCGACACCTTGATCATGTTCGCTGCTGAGGTATGATCACTTGGTACAGAATATTTCGTTTCCATGTTTTTCTCCTGGCTTACAAATAATGTTTCTTTATTTATCTCATCCTCTGCTCTTAATGTACTTGAAAGGGAAGCACGTGTATGTCAGGGATTTGTGATTTTTTGTGGGGAAGAGTCGGATGCGCGTCAGGGGAAATCCGTTTGCGGAGTTGGAAAATAAAAAATGCGCTCGATTTGGAGCGCATTTTGTCTAAGCAATTGAGCCCTAGGATAACAACACCTGGCCGCAGTACTCACATTTGTCCATTCCCAGTTCAAGTGTACCCCCGCAGTTGGGACATTGGATCGTTTCAACCTTGATGGGATAGCCTTGTGTCTTGAAGGCTGCTTCATTTTCAGCCAGGTCTGAACGCAGGCGTTTCAAACGCGCCAGGTAGGCATCCCCGACGACTTCACCCGATTGTCGCAGCCGCTCCACATCCGCGATCGATTCCTTGAGCATGCGTCTCTGTGCTTCCAGGGATTCGCGGCTTGTGTTCTGAAAGGAAACTTTCATCTCGGGCTTTTGGGGAATGGAAGCCAGGATCGCAGCAATGACCAGAATGATCGCAGACAGGATCAAACCGACGATCAGCGGAGTATATTGGAAGCCGGGAATGGAATTGAACTCGACCTTTTCCACCTGTACCTCGCTTCCGTCGGCGATCACCACATAGCGTTGATTCCCGAGCCTGCCCACGTCGATGCGCGTGATGCCAGAGTCGTGATTTGTAAGGTTGTTTCGAGATCCCGACCCGGAAAAGACGGCAACCTCTCCATTGTCATCGCCGATGACAGCCTCCTCTTTTCCGTCGCCGTTGACATCGATGCCTGAGATTTCGGTGATCTTGTCCGAGAGCGACCCGGTCCATAGCTGTTCGCCGGTATTGGTAAATGCCCAGACTCCGCCATCCTTGCCCCCAACCACGATTTCGCGCGAGGATGGGTCGCCATTCAATTCCACTTCGCGGATTTCACTGATCGCCTGCCCCACTACTTTGGTGAAAAGGATGGATCCGTCGGCTGCATTAAGAATTTTGAACGATCCGTATTCGCCCCCGGTCAGGATCTCGCTGTTTCCGTCACTGTTCAGGTCGAAGGCTCGCAGGCGGCGAAGCTGTTCCTGCGTTCCCGCCCAGACCTGCTTGCCCGTAGAGTCGTACACAGCTACATTGCCATCGTTCGTTGCGATGGCAACATCGGTTTCTCCCGTGATCTTCACATCGTCCATGCCGCGGACTTCGTTGCTGCCAAGTTGTGATGTCCACAATGGCCTGCCGTCAGGGCTGACCGAAAGTAACTTGCCTTCCGAATCGCCAAGAATGATCTGAGGTCCCGACGCGAAACGGATCAGAGCAACGCGCGAAGGAAAACCGATATCCAGCAGGCTGGCAATCGTCTTCTGTTTCCCCTTGCTGATCGTATCCACCGACATGCCCTGGCCGACGAAGTAGACGATCACATCCTCCACGCCATCTCCATCCACATCTCCGAGCGTGGTTTTCGGGCTGCTGTAGGGGAGTGTCCATAAAGCGGCGCCATTGCCATCATAAACGGACACGTCATTCTTATTCTGGATGAAGAGCTCGTCCTGTCCATCGCCGGTCAGGTCGATCACTTTCATGCTTTCCGCGCTGCTGTAGGGCTTGGACCAGCCGACGGTGTCGCCAAACTTTTCAGCGGCCACCGCTCCGCTGAATGCAAATACTCCTGCAACAGCCATGACGAGACAGACCAGTACAAACGCAACGACAAAGGGGACGATTTTGCGACTCATGAAGCAGCCTTTCTTTGCAGGAGTGAATATGCGGAATGGATAAAGCCCAGGATGTGTTCGGATTCCACTTCCTCGAATGGCGAGCTGGCAACCACATCGATGATGCCGCCATCCGTACGTAGCTGTGTGACCGTGTATCTGCCGATGCTGGCGCCTTGCCTGAACTCGCTGTTGGGAACGATCTGATAGATCTCGGGGTTTACTGCAATGCGTATCTTCAACTGTTGTTCGGCGCATTTGAACTTGGCAGGCTTCATTTTCATTTTGCCGCTGACCCGGCTGCGCTTCCAATAGGACTGGCGCTGTTTTGTGCGCTGGATGGCGGAGACGCGCAGGATGTTGCCATCGTAGAGCTTGGCCTTGAGAGCAAGCCATTCATCGCGAAAATACTGGGTGGTACGATCCTGTGTGTCCTTGGTGGAGCGCGCTACTTTTGCAGGCAGCATCGCCCCGGTTAGATCCAGATGTCCCATGAATGTGGATTGAGGCTTTAGATCGTCACGCAGCGTAGACAGGATCTGTTTAAAACCGGCATAGCGCGGGGAGAAGTCGTTGGAATCGCTTTTGCTCAGACCGCGCGCCAGCACGATCGCCGCGATCCAGAGCCCGATCCCGCCCAGGGTAAAGATAAATGAAAAATAGCCAAGCAGGTCAATGATCAGGTCGATGGCGATCAATCCCAGGCCTGCCAAAAAGATCAGCAATGGGATCCAGCGCCATTTGTCGCCCGCCGATTCAGTCTTTTGCACATTGGCAACGAATTCGTCCATGCCGTGCAGGATGGCGTCCGGCCGATCTGCTATCGACAGGTAAACCGGTGTGTAGCCTTTTTTCCCTGCCTTGGGTGCCGGTGTCTTTTTTCTGGCTGTATTGAACAGGTATAGA
>JBLNAU010000589.1:0-2860 GCA_050259515.1 Syntrophothermus sp. | reverse complement strand
TCTCCATGCCACTGGAGGAAAGATTGCCCCTACTCACCCGGCTCCTGACTGAGCCGCTGCCTGCTCTCTCGGCGCACCCGGGTGTGACACCGGAGTCCGAAGAGACCTGGTCTGTGTTTCAGCTGATCAAGCGCGTACGGAACGTCTATGGCTCCGAAATGCTGGGCCCGTTTGTGATCTCCATGTGCCGCTCGGACTGCGATGTCCTTACGGTCCTGCTTCTTGCCCGCTGGAAGGGCTGTGACCGCGGCATGCAGATCGTCCCGCTCTTTGAAACGATCGAAGACCTGCAGGCCGCGCCGTCCATTCTTGAACATCTTTATACCCTGCCTGTTTATCGTGAGCATCTTGCGACCTGCAACAATGCCCAGATGGTGATGATCGGCTACTCCGATAGCAACAAGGATGGCGGGTACGTCACAGCCAACTGGTCGCTGTACCAGGCTCAGGAACAGATCACAAAGGTCTCCCAGGAGCATGGCATTTCCCTGACGATCTTCCACGGCCGCGGCGGGACGATCGCCCGCGGCGGAGGCCCTGCCAACCGGGCCATTCGAGCCCAGCCGCCGGGCAGCGTCAACGGCCGGTTCCGGCTCACAGAACAGGGCGAGACCATTGCCGGACGCTACTCCAACCCGGAACTGGCTCACCGTCACCTGGAACAGCTAGTCCATGCCGTATTGATGGCCTCCTCTCCACTGGCATTGAAGGAGATCCCCCCTGAATGGCGGAAGGTTATGGATACCATGTCGGGAGTCGGGTTCAAAGTTTATCGCCAGCTTGTCTATGAGACACCAGGGTTCATCGAGTTCTGGCAGGCGGCAACGCCTCTCGACGAGATCAAGCGCCTGCACATCGGTTCACGTCCGGCGGCGCGCGGCCAGAGCAGCGCGGTGAACAAGATCCGGGCCATCCCCTGGGTCTTCTCGTGGATGCAGAGCCGCTTCAACCTGCCCGGCTGGTTTGGCTTTGGCTCCTCCCTGACCGCCGTCGAGGACCAGAAACTCCTGCGCGAGATGTACAAAGGCTGGCTCCTATTCAAGACCATGATCGACAATACAGAGATGTCGCTCATCAAAGCGGATATGGATATCGCCTCGCTCTACGTCGGCCTTGTCCCGGATGAAGCCATGGGCAGGCATTTCTACGGCATTATCCTGGACGAGTACAGGCGCACCCGCGATGCGGTCCTTTCGATCAGCGGTCACGCCAGCCTTCTGGACGCAGAGCCCATCACCCAGAACGCGGTGCTGGTCCGCAACCCGTACGTGGACCCCTTGAACTATGTCCAGGTGGAGATGCTCAGGCGGCTGCGTGCCCTGTCCGATCCAGAGGGGGAGCAGGCACAGGCGCTCCGCGAAGTGGTGACGATCACCATCAACGGAATCGCCGCCGGGCTCAGGAATACGGGATAATTGATCGCTGCTCCTTTTGATTGATAAAGCACCAGGCGTTCCATATCACCTGGTGCTTTTGTTTTACAAGTTGTTGATCCCTATTATCTTTCTGAAAACTTATCCTAGGATTTGGAACATTCCTGCTTGGTACACCGTCATTCGTGCATCAAAAGAAGGAATTACCATGAGTACCAAATCAATCTCTTTCACTGTCTTGTGCTTTATTCTTCTCACGGCCTGCTCGCCAGTGGCAGTCGCCACCTCCTCGGGCCAGCAGCCTACCGCCGTGGAAGTGTCCAACCCGGCGCCCCGCGATACCCAACCGGTGATCGTAAATGCTGTGGAGGTGAACGTAGGGTTGGGCTCACCCATACCGGTGGAGATCGTGGTCAGTGGCGCCTGGCCGAGCCTGTGCTCGCAAATCGCTGACGTCCAAAGCTCGATGAAGGATTTCCAGATCGATATCACCCTCCTGGCCAGCATGGCCGACTCCTGCCCGCCCGATAACCTTGGACTTACCTTTCGTTTTGCGATCCCGCTCAATGTTGTGGAACTGAAACATGGAACCTATACCATCACCGTCAATGGGGTGAGCACGAGTCTGGATCTACCTGCGGATCTGTCAAAGGGCACCAGCGCGATCTTTGGCTGGGTCTGGCACGACCAATGTGTATCGGGCCAGGATGGACAGACGGCCCCCGGCAGCCCGCCAGCAGGCTGTGTAGATGAGATCTCACCGGTTGGGCCATATCACGCAAATGGCCGTCGCGAGCCCAACGAGCAGCCGATCGAAGGAGTCACGGTCAGGCTTTTAAAGGGGACCTGCGCCTCGGACAGCCTGGAACAGATCGCGGAGACCAAAACGATCGCAAGCGATGTTTCCTATTCCTTCACAAACCTGCCTGCCGGCCTCTATTGCGTTTGGATTGATCCCCAGGAGGATGTAAACCGTCCGATCCTCGAGCCGGGGATGTGGACCTATCCCACTGTGACTACAAAGGACATCCTTCAGGACATCACCTTGGGGCCGGCAGAGGGGAAATATAACGTGGACTTCGGCTGGGATTACCAACTCAAATGATTTTTGCAGATAACCTGGCGTCCAAGCGCTATCCGATCTGAACAAAGAACAGATAAACCGGGTACATAAAATGTCCCGGTTTTTGTTTACCCAATCCAGCAGTCGTGATAGAAATGACCTGAGAATAAAACACTTGCGCCGCAACCGATCGATGGAGTTGTGCGAATTTTTGTCCAATGTTCAGGCTTAGAATCCCGTAGGATTGGGGAACATTTTTACGGAGCTCATCGTTTTTCGTGGGATTAGAAAAGGAGTTTCATATGTTGAAATCAGCCCCAATTCTTATGGTTATTCTTATGGCTTTGGTCGCAGCCTCCTGCGCTCCCAGCCTTCCAGCCACGCCTGCGCCCATCCTCACCGAACAGCCGGTCATTCCCGTGAC
>JBLNAU010000588.1:0-3490 GCA_050259515.1 Syntrophothermus sp. | reverse complement strand
TGATGCCTTTTTATCTGATCCAGGGCCGGGGGTTTAATCCTGCACAGGCCGGCCTGTTGTTAACAGTTCAGCCGATCATGATGGCAATCTCTGCTCCCATCAGCGGCGCGCTCTCCGATCGGGTCGGATCCCGCATTCCGGGGATGATCGGCATGGGTCTTCTCGGGGTGGGATTGTTCATCCTCTCGCGGCTGGGTCCGGAGTCGGCGATCTGGTTGGCCCTGCTGGGGCTGGCCGTTGCTGGTATCGGCACCGGCACTTTTATCTCTCCGAACACCAGCGCCTTGATGGGGTCGGCTCCCCGGGCGCGCCAGGGGATTGCTTCAGGCGTGCAGGCGGCGGCGCGGAATTTCGGCATGGTCCTTGGCATTGGCCTGGCCGGCGCCATTTTTACGACCCACCTGGCCCGGAATACACCAGACTCTTTCTATGCAGGGATCGGGCTGGGTTTCCTGGTGGCTGCGGGTGTGGCGCTGGCAGGCATGGTTGTCTCCGCCATCAAGGATGATTGACGGGGCGGTATACCAACTCATTCCATACAAAAAAAAGCGGAGCGTTATCAGCGCTCCGCTTTTGATTCTGCATACGGCAATTTAAGGTGTTGGAGTGGATGTAATGGCCGGCTCGGGTGTGAGGGTCGTCCCCGGCTCAACGGTCGGTGCAGCATATAACTTGGCTGCATCGTCGGCCGTCTTTGGCATCCCGTTCATGACCCAGCGTAGGAAGGCGTCGACCGCATCCGGCTTGAGATGGCCCTTGGGCGGCATCACGCCGATCAGATTCTCGCCGGGATTTTCCGGATCCGGGATCGGTGTTCCCTGGATAACCTGGAGTAGATAGCTGTTCGGGTCGCCGGCAACGATGTTCTTGTCGTTGTGATCGCCTGTGGTCAGCATCTCCTCGTAGGTGGTCATGTAGTAGTTGTTGCTGTCCTTGCCCGCCCGGTGACAGGAGACGCAATAGCGCTTCACGATCGGCGCGATATGCACCTCGTAGGATGGCACCTCTCCCTCGGCCAGCGCTGGGAATAATGGCTTCAGTGCTTCCTGCGGAACTTCAAACCGTGGATCCCACATGTAGCGCATAAAGGTAACAATATAGTCAATCTCGGCGGTGGTCAGCTCGCCGCCAAACGATTTTCCAAACGGGGTCATGCCTGCATTGGGCCGCCCATACGCGATGACTTCATGCAGAGCAGGGTCCGTGAGGGTGCACAGCACATCGCTGCCGTTGATCGGAGAGATCTCCTTGCCTTCCAGACCTTCGACTCCGGTAATCACGGTCACAGCGCCGTCCTCGCCATGGCATTCCACACAATGGACGGAATATAGATCCTGCCCTGCCAGGACCTGGTCCACGAGCGTTGTCGGGACTTCGGCCTCTTCCGGCTTGGGATAGGAGGCTGCCCGCACGCTGACAACGACCGTCATGACGACCATTGCCAGGGCGCCGATCAGCACGACCCGTATGGGCCAGCTCTGGCGTGTGGATTCCTGATATGTATCACGCCGGAATGCATACAGCGCGAGGAGTATGGCCAGAATTGCTGCCGGGATCCACAATCCGCCAATGGCTTGCAGGGTGGAGGAGGCGGTCAGCTCCTCGGCATTGGGCGGCACCGGCAGAATGGACATGATGGTCAGCAGGATGATATCCAGGACGATGACCCCCATGATGGCCAGATGAAAAACGCGGCGCGAATAGTACCGGTAGGGCGAATTGTCCAGGAGCGGGAGGAGCAGCAGCAGGGTGATCCCAATCCCTGGAATGACGACGGTTGCCAGCCACTCGATCTTTCCGATGACGGGGATCTGGCCATACAGGGCAAGAAACTTGAAGAGAAAGAGAAAGTACCATTCGGGGCGCGGCAGGTAGGATGTGTCCGATGGGTCAGCTTTCGGCTCGTTGGCAACCCCGATAAAGGTGGCAAGAACAATGAGCAGGATAAAAATACCCAGCGATACGATCAAATCCTTGAAGATGCTGTCAGGCCAGAAGCGCTCCCCGCGATTCAACTCACGCTCGTACCGTTCGTTAATTTTCTTTTTGATTTCGTCGTTCATGGTTGCTCTACTCTTCCGGGGTCGGGAAGTGGGACTCGCCGTGCTTGATAATGAGATAGAGATGTACACCGATCAGGCCTGCCAGGACAGCGGGCAACATCCATATGTGAGCGGCGAAAAAACGCTGCAGGGTAAGGGCGCTCAGGTCCGGGCCGCCGCGCAGAGCCTTGAGGATGAAGTCACCGACAAAGGGGACCGAGCCTGCGATCTGCGTGCCGACGGTCGTGGCCCAATACGCCTTCTGGTTCCAGGGGAGCAGATAGCCGGTAAAGCCCATGCCGATGGTGGCAAGCAGCAAACCAACGCCGACGAACCAGGTCATTTCGCGCGGATATTTGTACGAGGCGGTCACAAAGACCCGGATCATATGAATGAATACGATCAACACCATCAGGGACGCCCCCCAGTGATGGATGCCGCGTATCAGCCAGCCAAAGGCAACTCCCTGCATAATGTACTGGACGGAGTCATAGGCGTGATCGGGGGAAGGCGTGTAATAGACGGTCAGAAAGATGCCTGTAATACCCTGTAAAACAAAAAGGAACAGACTCGCCGAGCCGAGTGTGTTCCACCAGTTGCCCAGAGGTTCCGGGCGGTCGAGCAGGTTGGTATAGAGGGTATTGAGACCGAGTCGTTCATCCAGCCAGTCGAATAATTTTTTCCACATTGATTTCTCCAGCGTCCTTCATGTTATACGGAGTGAGCCTGCGGGCTGAATAAGAAACATTCGCGATGGGATATTTTTATCAAGCCTGGTAATGGATCTCGAGGATGCCATCCTCTGTCACACGATATTCCTGATACCGGTCAAGAGGACGCGGGGGCGGGCCGTCCAATACAAGGCCCTGCTCGCTGAATTTGGCGTCATGGCAGGGGCAAAGATATACCTTGTCGGCGCCATCCCAGTTGACCGTGCACCCCAGATGCGTACAGCGGCTGTTGAGAATGAGCAAGTCGTTTGGATCCTCGGATTTCCGCAGGACAAATCCCCCGTGGCTGGTGGAGGTCCGCTCCCAGCCGTTGACCTGGACAATCGTAAAGGAGAAGGGGGCTGGCGTGCCAACCTGCATATTCTCCAGTTTTCCTATTGGGATCCAGCCCTCGCTTGTATCCTTGCGCAGGGCCGGGTCGATCAAATAGGCGATCGCGGGGAGACCGATCGCAGCGGTAATGATGCCGCCGACGATTACGGTCGTCCCTTTAATGAAATCCCGCCTGTTGATTTCAGACATAAGCACCTCCAGTACAATGTCACAGCTTCCTCGGTTGGCTCTTCAAACCCCCGGTTTTCGATACCGGGGCATTGGCAGGCAGTTTCTCTATCAGGGAATTGCATTCCTTTGGCAGACTTATTGGATTGGAGCCTGCGAGCTCATGCAAGACGTTTACTGATTGATGAGACAAGCGGTAAAATAGGACTGCTTTGT
>JBLNAU010000587.1:0-4047 GCA_050259515.1 Syntrophothermus sp. | reverse complement strand
CCGATGTCTACCTCAACGGCAGCTACCTCGGTCACGCAGACAACATGTTCCGGCGCTGGGAGTGGCAGGTGAAGCCCCTGCTCCTTGAGGGCGAGAACGAATTGCGGATCGTGTTCGGCTCCCCGGTATCTTTTATTACGGCCAGGCAGGCCCAGCTTCCGCTGCAGGGCGGGGGCGATATCCCCGGCGGACCGCACCTGCGCAAGGCTCCCTGTCACTGGGGCTGGGATTGGGGGCCGAAGCTGCCTCCGATCGGCGTCTGGAAGGATATCCGTTTGGAAGGGTATTCGGTCCGTTTCGAAGATGTCCACGTGCGGCAAAGCCTGGATGGGAGCGGCGCGACCATCAGCGCCGACATCCTCACCGCTGTCAAGCGCAGCGCCGAGCTGAAAGCCTCCCTCAAAGTCACAAGCCCGGATGGCGAGCAGTTCCAGGCCGAGGACGATCTTGTCTCCGGTGATGGAGATACCGGCTTTGTGAATCTCCTGGTGGAGATCTCCAACCCTCAGCTTTGGTGGCCTAACGGCTACGGCGAGCAGCCGCTCTACGAGGTCGATGTCACCTTGAAGGATGGGGACGAGGTCCTCGATCAGCATAGCTATAAAGTGGGTCTGCGTGAGATCCGGCTCTCCCAGGAAACGGACCAGTGGGGCAAGGAATTCACTTTTTATGTCAACGGCGTGCGTCTCTTTGCCAAGGGCGCCGACTGGATCCCAACCGATTCCTTGCCCACCCGCATCACCGCGCCGATGCTCGAAGGCCTGCTGAAGAGCGCCGTCGAGGCCCACATGAACATGCTGCGCATCTGGGGCGGCGGCTATTACCCGGAGGATATGTTCTACGATCTGTGCGACCGCTACGGCATTCTGGTCTGGCAGGATTTCATGTTCGCCTGCGGCATCTATCCCGCCGATGCAGACTTCTTCGAGAATGTTCGTGTCGAGGCGATCGAAAACGTGCGCCGCCTGCGCCACCATGCCGCGCTGGCGCTCTGGTGCGGAAACAACGAGATGGAACAGGGCTGGTGCGACTGGGGCTGGAACAAGCCCGAGGATCCTCTCAACCAGCGTCTTAAGGATGGCTATGACCGCATGTTCCATTCCATGCTGCCTGAGCTGCTTGAAGTGGAGGACCCGGACCATCCCTACTGGCCCAGCTCGGCCTCGGCAAATACTGCCTTCGAGGGGGCGAACAGCCAGATCCAGGGCGACTGCCATTACTGGGATGTCTGGCACGGGCGCAAACCGTTCACTGCCTACCGCACGCAGTATCCGCGCTTCATGAGCGAATTCGGCTTCCAGGCGCTCCCGCCTCTCAAGACAATCGCCACCTATGCCGAGCCCACCGACTGGAACATGACCTCCTACATCATGGAGCATCACCAGCGCAGTGGATCAGGCAACGGCCTGATGATCGCCCAGATGACCGATACCTTCCGCATGCCGAAGGATTTCCCTTCGCTGGTATACCTGAGTCTGCTCCTGCAGGCGGAGGGGATTCGTTACGGCGTCGAGCACTGGCGGCGCCACCGCAACCGTGTCAGCGGCACATTGATCTGGCAGCTGAACGACTGTTGGCCGGTCGCCTCGTGGGCCTCGCTCGATTACTTTGGACGCTGGAAGGCGCTTCATTATGCTGCCAGGCGGTTCTATGCGCCTGTGCTGCTCTCGGTCGCGGAAGACGGAAAGACCGTGAAGGTCCATGTCACCAGTGACCTGGTCCAGCCGGTCGATGTCCAGGTCAGCTGGCGGCTGGAGTTGCTCAACGGCAAGTGCCTGGCCAGCGGCTCGAAAAGTCTGCGTGCCATGGCCCTTGCGGACACACTCGTCGGCACCTATGATTTCTCGGCCCTCGTCTCGGACGAGAACAAACGGAATGTGGTGTTTGTTGCCGAGATGCGGCGGGGCGGGAAACTTGTCGCGCAGAGTGTCACCCCGTTCGTCGCCAACAAGCATCTGGAATTGCACAGGCCCGGCCTCAAGGTGAACACCCATGTGGAAGGCAATACGCTGTGTGTGGATGTCTCGACCCGCAGTCTGGCGCGCTTCGTCGAGCTCTCCATCGACGGAACCGATGCGGTCTTCAGCGACAACTATTTCGATGTCCCAGCGGGGACGACTGTCACAGTCAGCACGCCGCTGCCGGAGAATTGGATGCCTAAGAGCACGGTCAGGGCACGATCGCTGTACGAGTCATTTGCATAACGCACCCGAGTAGGGACCCAAATTCACTCGCTGAATCAATAGAAATGGCGCACAAAGAACTGTGCGCCATTTTTGATTCACCGGCATACCTCTCTCTTACAGATGCGCGCTGGCTGGGGAACTGCCTCCTTTTATAGACCAAAACCTGCCCTTGCCTCATGATAGAATCGGCCCCATGACTCCCGCAGAACAAATCGCCTCCCAACTGAATATCAAAGCCTCCCAGGTCAACGCCGTGATCGACCTCCTGGATGATGGCAACACCGTCCCCTTTATCGCACGTTATCGCAAGGAAATGACCGGCTCCCTGGATGATGAACAGATCCGCATCATCGCCGATGAGCTGGTTCGCATCCGTGCCCTGGACGAGCGTCGAACCTCCATTCTCGCCTCCATCGAAGAGCAGGGAAAGCTGACCGATGAGCTGCGTGCGCAGATCCAGGCTGCCCCCACTCTCACCGCGCTGGAGGATCTCTACGCGCCTTATAAGAAGAAGCGCCGCACAAGGGCCATGGTCGCCCGCGAAAAAGGATTGGAGCCGCTCGCCGAGTTGATCCTTCATCAAAGCTTGAAGGGATCACCCGAACAGATCGCTGAAACGTTCCTCAACGATCAAGTGACAACCATAGACGAGGCGCTTCAAGGTGCCCGTGATATTGTGGCGGAAATGATCAGTGACAATGCCAATGTCCGTTCCCGGTTGCGGGAGAAGGCACTGAAGTTTTCCAAGTTACGCGTCGAGAAGATCAAGGGTGCCGGGGATGAAAAGGGGGTCTACCAATCCTATTATGAGTTCGAGTGCCGTGCCGACCGGCTACAGCCGCACCAGATCCTCGCCATCACACGCGGGGAGAAGGAGGGCGTTTTGCGTGTCCATGTCGATGTGGCTGAGCGTGACTGGCTGGATGCCATCCAATCCGAATACGATCAGGATATCCTTTCTCCGCTCGCGGACCAGCTGGCCCTTGCGATCCAGGATTCGGCGGAACGCCTTTTACTGCCGGCGATCGAGCGGGATGTCCGCCGCGAGAAGGGTGAGTGGGCGGACAGCCATGCCATCCAGGTGTTTGCCAGCAACCTGCGAGCGCTGCTCAGCCAGCCGCCGCTGGCAGGGCAGGTTATCCTGGGCATTGACCCTGGCTTCCGCACCGGCTGCAAGGTCGCGGTCGTCGACCCAACCGGCAAGCTGCTCGATACGGGGACGATCTATCCTCATGAACCAAAGAACGATTGGAAAGCCGCGATCAGCACATTGCAGGACATGGTCAACCGCCATCGTGTCACCCTGATCACGATCGGAAACGGCACCGCCTCGCGCGAGACCGAAAAGCTTGTCTCTGAGCTGACGCGCAATGCGCCGCGGACGAAGTACCTGATCGTCAACGAAGCGGGCGCCTCTGTTTATTCTGCCTCTGCTCTGGCCCGCCAGGAATTCCCCGATCTGGACGTGACCATTCGAGGCGCCGTATCCATCGCCCGGCGAGCGCAGGACCCGCTGGCTGAGCTGGTGAAGATCGATCCGAAGTCGATCGGCGTTGGACTGTACCAGCATGATGTGGACCAAAAGTCATTGACCCATGCGCTGGATGGCGTGGTGGAAAGCGTGGTCAACCGGGTGGGCGTGGATGTCAATACGGCCAGTCCCGCCTTGCTCACACATGTTGCCGGCGTGGGACCGAAACTGGCAGAGAACATCGTCTCTTACCGGGATGAAAACGGGCCGTTCAAATCGCGCGCCGCGTTCCGCAAAGTGTCTGGCTTTGGCGCAAAGGCCTTCGAACAGGCAGCCGGATTCATGCGCATCCCCGAGGGGAGCAATCCTCTGGATGCTTCTGCAATCCAC
>JBLNAU010000586.1:0-6172 GCA_050259515.1 Syntrophothermus sp. | reverse complement strand
CCAATGGCGTGGATGTGGAGCACTTTCACTCGAACAACTATAAACCCGGCCCGCTGATCCGGAACGATAACAGACCTCTGATCGGATATCATGGTGCCGTAGCAAGCTGGTTCGACGCCGGCCTGGTGGCAAAGGTGGCAGAGCTGCGTCCCGACTACGATTTCGTGATCATCGGGCCTGTTTCGGATCCCAAGGCAGAAGCCGAGCTTCGTTCCTGTTCAAACATACGCCTTCTGGGCGCAATGCCTTACGAGGATCTGCCAGCCTACGTGGCTCAGTTCGATGCCAGCATCATGCCGTTCGTTCTCAGCAAGCTGACCCATGCCGTTCGACCTCTCAAGATCCTGGAATATCTTTCCATGGGCAAGCCCGTCGTCTCCACCCCCATCCATGAAATTCTGGACTGGCCGGGCGTTTCGTTTGGGGAAACAGCCGAATCATTTGCCGAAAAACTGGACCTCGCCCTTAAAAACGGCCTGGAGGATAAGGAGACGGTTGAGGCGTTTGTCATGGAGTCCGCCTGGGAGAGGGTGATCCAGCCCTTATTAAAGGCGCTGGATGCGAAGGAAACTCAAGTCAAACTTAAGCAATAATCTACCAGGTGGGCAAGGAGCAGGCGCATCGGTCGTTGCCACTTCGCAGCCGGTGCTTGGGCCATATACAGATATAATTCTCCTGGATCAGTTCCTGTGGAATTCGTCATCCGGTGGAAGCAGGCAATCAGGGCCAATTCTCAGGGTCTGGTTGACATACCCTGGGAGTGACTCGGTATGGCCCGGCTGCCTATTTCGTCGAAGTTACAGGACCTGCGTTTCAGAAATCCTTTTTCCGAAAGTCCTCGAGACATCTCTTTCTTTCTTCTGCCTGTATAAAATGGCTGCCCGGTGAAAGAAAAAATTCATACAATGGAACAAATACAATGAAGAAAATTATGTGCGTTTTTGGTACCCGCCCGGAGGCCATCAAAATGGCTCCCATCATCAGGAAGCTGAAAAATGACGGGCGGGTGGAGTGTTTTACCTGTGTGACTGCCCAGCACCGGGAAATGCTTGATCAGGTCCTGTCCCTGTTTGAAATTAAGCCGGAGGTTGACCTTAATCTGATGCGGGCCAACCAAAGTCTGGCACAGATCACATCCCTGGTCCTTGACAAGCTCGATCCGGTGATCCGGGAGTATAAACCGGATTGGATCCTGGCCCAGGGCGACACGACCACTGTGATGGCCACCGCCCTGCTCTCCTACTATCACCGCATCCGCTTCGGACATGTCGAGGCCGGCTTGAGGACGCAGGACAAGTTTCAGCCTTTCCCCGAGGAGATCAACCGGCGGATCGCAGGGGTGATCGCCGATCTGCACTTTGCCCCCACAGAATGGTCCAAGGCAAACCTGCTGCGCGAAGGTGTCCCGGCGGTGAATATTGCCGTGACGGGGAATCCCGTCATTGACGCGCTCCAATGGGTGGCTGACCTTCCCTTTGATGTAGCCTCCCTGCAAAAGCTTGGGATCGACCTGCCGGCGCTCGAGAAGAGCGGGAAGCAGATCATCCTGATGACCGCACACCGCCGCGAGAATTTTGGACAACCCATGGAAAATATTTGCAATGCCATCCTGAGTCTGGCGGATGCTCATAAAGGCACGGTACATTTTATTTACCCGGTTCACTTGAACCCGAATGTCCAGGAGCCGGTCAATCGTCTGCTCGGCAATCATCCCGACATCACGCTTGCCCCGCCGCTGGATTATCTGCCAATGATCAATGTCCTCAAACGCTCCAGGCTGGTCCTTACCGATTCGGGAGGGCTGCAGGAGGAGGCGCCGGGCCTGGGAATTCCTGTCCTTGTCATGCGTGATGTGACCGAGCGACCGGAGGGCATGGAAGCCGGTACGGTCCGGCTCGTGGGGACCGATCCTGAAAAGATCATCAGCTCTGTGGATCTCCTTCTGGGTAATTCCGAAGAATACCAACGTATGGCTCGGTCGGTCAATCCCTACGGGGACGGCAACGCGTCCCAGCGGATCGTTGACGCCATCATGAGCTATGACAGGAATTGATGTCATCCCGTGCATCCTTGTTTCGAGCACGCTCAAAACTCATGGTTCGTAGAGCTTCGTGATATCCAAAGGGAAACAGCCTTGCGCAGCTTTAAGATGATCTGGCTTTCTTTAAAGAAAGACATACATTTCCTCTGGAACCTGAAGGGCATCGTGTTCTTTGGGGGATACCCTTATGCCGAGCGCCTTAGCGACGGTTATTTTCAGCGCACTCAAATGGTGGACCGCCTGTTCACAGACCGCTGGCGGGTGTATGTAGAGGGCGAATATCGCGCCGGCCAGAGTCATTGGTTCGATCGTCCGGAGGAAAATGTTCTCGTCCTGCGCATTGCGGGCCAGCCATTTCGGCGCCTCCTGGGGCAGGTGTGTGCCATCCTCTGCATCCTGCGGTGCAGACGGATATATTTCCATAGCATTTTTACAATGCTGCACAGGAGAACCGGCTGGTTGTTATCCATCCCGGGCATAATCAAGGTGTTCGATATGCATGGAGCGGTCACGGAGGAATACCGGCTTCATCAAGATTTTTTTCGTGCCATGTTATATGAACCGGTGGAACGCCTGGCGATTCGCAAATGTGATGTCATCGTTGTGGTCACCCGGGCAATGGAGAATTATCTACGCCAGAAGTATCGCGACGATGTGCGAGGCCGGATCGTCCTCTTCCCCATGTTCCCCGATTCCCCTTTGGCTGCGGCAGCGCGCCCGGATATCAACGGGAAACCCGTGGTGGTATACGCAGGCGGCCTGCAGAAATGGCAGCAGGTACCGCAGATGGTGAATGCGGTTCGCCATACCCACTCTCTGTACGAGTATCGCTTCTACTGCCCGGAGCCAGCGAAAATACGGGACATGCTGCCGGAGGAGATCTGTTCCAGGGTGGTGATCGAGCATAAGACGCGAGAGGAGCTCCTGGCTGTTTATCCCGATTGCCATTATGGATTTATTTTGCGTGAGGATACCATTGTGAATCAGGTTGCCTGCCCCACCAAACTGGTGGAATATCTGGCCATGGGAATTGTTCCCATCGTTAATAGTGAAAACATCGGGGATTTTCAAGCCATGGGCATGCAGTCGGTGTCACTGGAGGCTCTCCTGCTCGGCTCTTTGCCCGATGAAGAACGACGCGCCGAAATGGTCCGGCTCAATTTTGAGGTATATGAGCGCCTAAGAAAAATATATCAGGCAGGGTCAAACCAGATACGAACCCTGCTCGCTGACAACTCCCCTCCAATAAACAATTAAGTCTCCATTATCGGCAATCAAAATGACCAACACACCGGCACTTGTTATTACCTATAATCCAGGACTGGACCTGCCACAGAAGCTCGATTCTTTATTCCATGAATTCGACGAGATCCTGCTGGTGGACAACGGATCCAGCGCGGAGATTCGGGATATCATACAGGCGCAGGTAAAAGACCGGGGAGCCAGACTGAAAGCCCTGCTCAACGATCGTAACCTTGGCATAGCAACGGCACTGAATCAGGGATTTTCGATGGCTATCCAGATGGGATATGAACATCTCATTACGCTTGACCAGGACAGCACCCCGGTTGCAGGAATGAAGAGTGAATTAATCAAGGCAGAACAAGATCACCCCAATCGAGGGAGACTGGCAGTCCTGGCGCCGGATATCGTTGAAGATATGCTGGGAAAACCAAGCCGGTATATCCGGCCGAAAGGTTTCTTCTTTTTCGAGCGCGTGACCTGCAGAGGGGAAACCCTCAGGAATTTAGCGTTTGTAATTACTTCCGGGTCCATGTTTAATCTTGAGCACTATAAAAGAATTGGACCTTTTCGAGATGATTTTTTTATAGATGCAGTGGATACAGAGTATTGCCTGAGGGCCAGAACAATGGGTTATGAGATATCGGTTGCCTGTAAGGCAAAATTAAAGCACAACCTGGGGAAACGGCAACGAAAGCAATTTCTGGGGAAAACCCAGAGTCCAACCTTTCACCCACCATCCCGCTGGTATTATATAAGTCGAAACCGGGTCAGGATGATCGTGCTGTACGGCTGGCGTTTTCCTCACTGGCTGTTCCATGAAATGATCATCACGATGACGAGCCTGGCCAGAATGCTGCTTTTTGAAGACCGGCGTGCCCTGAAATTAAAAGCCATCCTGCTGGGAACATGGCATGGTTTAAACAATACGCTGGGTGAGATGTCCATGGAAACAAAAAGGAGACTGGCCATCCCTTAATGGATCCGCGTATTCCAGGTATGCTTCCTGACACCCTGACAGACAAATATAATCATCCCAAAGCCAGAGGAAATTGCGGTTAACGGCGATGGCCTCTGATATTGGATCTGGACCTCCACCTATGCATCTTCTCACCCTCACCCGATACGAGCGCCTTGGCTCCAGCAGCCGGGTTCGTTTTTATCAATACTTCCCCTACCTGGAAGCGCAGGGGTTCGAGATCGTGAATGCACCGTTCTTCAGTGACGAATACGTGAAAAGTTTATATGCGGGGCAGGCAATATCCAGATCAAAGGTACTACGTGCCTATGTGAAACGACTGCTCACCCTGGCGAACAGCGCGCGGTTTGACCTGCTCTGGATCGAAAAGGAATTATTTCCCTGGATGCCGGCCTGGTTCGAGGGTCTGCTTCATCTGTTTAAGATCCCCTACGTGGTTGATTACGACGATGCAGTCTATCATCGCTATGACATGCACCCTTCGCCTTTGGTTCGAGGCTTGCTCGGGCGAAAGATCGACCGGGTCATGCAAAATGCGGCACAGGTCATTGTCGGAAATGCGTATCTGGCTGAAAGGGCCAAACGCGCCGGGGCCAAGAGGGTCGAAACCCTTCCAAGCGTGGTGGACGTTCCTCAATATGAATTCAGGCATGGTCCACCGTCGAGCTCAGGGGTTAAGATCGGCTGGGTCGGGTCACCCATCACAGCGCCCTACCTGGGAGGTATCCGCAAGGCGGTAGGCCAGCTTGCAAGCGAGGTCCCGGTTGAGCTGGTCCTGATCGGGACGGGCAACACCGATCCCTTTCCCGGGCTCCCCACCCGGCTGCTGCCCTGGGATGAGAAAATGGAGCTGTCCATCGGGCGGATGTTCGACGTGGGGATCATGCCCCTGGTGGATGGTCCCTTCGAGCGCGGTAAATGCGGCTACAAGCTCATCCAATATATGGCGGCGGGACTGCCGGTTGTGGCTTCACCGGTCGGTGTCAACAACCAGCTTATCGTCCCTGGGGAGAATGGTTTCCTGGCCGATTCACCCCGCGAATGGCTGGATGCCTTCCGGGAACTGGCCAACAAGCCTGCTCTTCAGCTTAAAATGGGACAATCTGGCCGCCGTCTGGCAGAACAAATGTATAATCTCCAGGTGACCGCTCCCAGACTGTTCCAGCTGCTTTCCAGTGTGCGAAGGGTCTAAAACTGTAAAGAGTTATAAATTACTTCATGGCCAAAATCGTCCTGTTTGCCAATACAGACTGGTATCTCTATAACTTTCGTCTTTCGCTTGCCAAGGAGCTGCGCGTCCAGGGGCATGAAGTAATCCTGTTATCATCAGCGGGGCCTTTTCAAAACCTTTTGCAGGATGATGGGTTTCGATGGGTTTCCTTCCCACTTTCCCGGCAGGGGATTAATCCATTTTACGAATTATGGACGCTCTGGCGGCTGACCCGCCTGTACCATCAATTGGATCCGGATGTTGTCCATCACTTTACCATCAAGCCCGTCCTGTATGGGTCTCTTGCGGCTCACCTTCTCCGAATACCGGGCATTATCAACTCGATCACCGGACTGGGTCATGTTTTCATCGATCCTGAGCCGGTCACGCGCATCCTTCGTAGGGTCGCCGGCTGGCTTTATCGAATCAATCTGCGCGGCACCGAAGTGATCTTTGAGAACCCGGAAGACCGCCGGATCTTCATCGAGTGGCGTTTCATCAAGCCGCAGCAGGGCCATCTGATCCTGGGTACGGGTGTGGATGTGGAAAGGTTCCGGCCAACTGACAAGGACAACAACCCGCCCATTGTTCTTTTTTCAAGCCGGATGCTGGTTACCAAGGGCGTCCTGGAATATGTGGAGGCCATACGCATCCTCAAGGAGAGGGGAGTCCAGGCCCGATTTGCACTGGCCGGGAAAAC
>JBLNAU010000585.1:0-5462 GCA_050259515.1 Syntrophothermus sp. | reverse complement strand
TTCGTTGCCTAATTCCTTGACAATGATCCGAAAGGCATTACCAAAAAAGTCCTCCGCAGTATCGCCTTTTGCTTCGAGAATTAGCGGCAAAATCCTTTTGTAGGGGTGCCTGTCAATGATGATGGCTTCGAAGATCTCATCCTTGCTGGAAAAGTGGTTGTAAATTCCTCCCAGCGCCAGGCCGGCATGCTCTGCGATCTGGCGCATGGAGGTGGCATGGTATCCCTGTTCAAGGAATAGCTGGATGGCTGCACTTTCGATCGCCAGCCGGGTGGTTTCCCCTTTTTTGACAGTTTCTTTGCCAGACATAAGCTTCTCCAAATATGAACGAACGTTCGTTTTTATTTTATACAGATTTGCCGGCCTGTCAAGGGACAAGGGAAATAACTTTTATCCTCAAATTCATTTTGTCTGGAATGGTAAAATCCTGCCCATGCTTCCCCTTACTCAAGTAGAGCAATTCACGCGCAAACATTTACGCTACAACCTGATTTTCAACATGATCGATGGTGGCTTCTTCGGCTTTGCCATCGGCTTTGCATCTTTCAGCACCGTCCTGCCGCTCTTCGTTGCCTCGATGACAGACTCAGCCACCCTGATCGGCCTGGTTCCCGCCATCCATGGTGCGGGATGGCTCCTGCCCCAGCTTTTTACAGCCAACCGCACCGCCCAGCTCCGCCGCTACAAAAGGACCGTGCTGCTCAACACCATCCATGAGCGACTTCCGTTTTTGGGATTTGCCCTCGTCGCCTTCCTGCTGCCCACCATCGGTGCGCAGGCGGGCCTGGTGCTGACCTTCATGTTTCTCATCTGGCAGGGACTGGGAGGCGGCTTCACCGCCAATCCATGGACCAGCATGATCTCCAAGATCATCCCGGCCGAGTCGCGCGGGACTTTCTTCGGCACGCAGGCAGCCATTGCAAATCTTTTTATCAGTGCCGCAGCAGTCGGCGCCGGTTTTCTTCTCAGCTCGTTCATTTATTCCAGGAATTTCATGTATTGTTTTTTAACGGCCTGTGTTTTCTTTACGGTTTCCTGGCTTGCCCTGGCCATGACCCGGGAACCGGCAGATTATGAAAAGGTGGTCGAGAAAAATCCGCCTCCCTTCTGGCATGGCGCCGCGGAAATCCTCAAGCGGGATAGAAACTTTGACTGGTTCCTTGCCTCACGCATCCTTTCCCAGTTTGCAACCATGGGATTTGCATTCTATATTGTCTATGCTCTGCGCCGCTTCGAGATGGACGCTGTAACAGCCGGGTTTCTCACTGCCACACTCACCATCTCCCAAACCGTGGCCAATGCCGGCATGGGCTGGATAGGTGACCGTGTCGGCCATCGCCGGATGTTGATCATTGGCGCCGGTGCCGCGATCCTCAGCTCATGGATTGCCTGGTTCGCCCCATCGCTGGCATGGTTCTTCCCGATCTTCATCCTGGAAGGTTTTGCCAATGTTTCCATCTGGACGAATGGCATGACCATGACCGTGGATTTCAGTGGCGATAAGGAACGGCCCTTCTACATCGGTCTTGCCCAGACCCTCACTGCGCCTGCCACGATCATCGCTCCCCTGCTCGGCGGCTGGATCGCGGACACCTATGGCTTTACACTGACATTTGCAATCTCCACGCTTTTATCCCTGGTAATGATGGCGCTGCTGGTTTTCCTGGTACGGGAACCCCGCAAGGTGCGTCTACTGACATCACCCCTCAAGGAGACTTTATGACCCTCATTCAGGAAAAAGCCGATCAGGCGATCGAAATCCTCAAGGAACAGCAAACCGATCTGTGGCTCACATTCGTTCGCGAAACGAGCGGCGTTCGCGATCCGGCCCTGGATCTTCTGGTCGGCCCCAATGACCTGACCTGGCAATCGGCGTTGATCCTCACCCGCAATGGGGAAAAGATCGCCATTATCGGCAATCTGGAAAAGGATGCGCTTCGCCGTCTGGATGTTTACAACGAAATTCTCGGATATGACAGATCGGTCCGCGAGCTGCTCCGGGAGACGATCACCCGCCTCAACCCGGACCGGATCGCGGTCAACACATCCAGGAACAATGTCCACGCCGACGGGTTGACTCACGCAATGTACGAAATGCTGCGTGACTATCTGGCCGGCACCCCCTATGCGGACCGGCTGATCAGTGCCGAGCCTGTTATTTCTGCACTGCGCGGCCGAAAGACCCCGACAGAGCAGGCGCGCATTCGCCGGGCGGTGGAAATCACGGATGAGATTTTCGAGCAGACCTTTGACTTCATCCAGGTCGGCATGGCCGAGATCGAGATCGGCGAATATATGCAAAAGCTGGCCCGTGAGCGCGGCGTTGAGCTGGCATGGCCCGCCGAGAATTGTCCGGCCGTCAATAGCGGGCCCAACTCGCCGGTTGGACACAACGGCCCGACAGAGATCAAGGTCGAGCGAGGTCATCTGCTTCACTTTGATTTTGGTGTGCGTTATGAGGAATATTGCTCCGACATTCAGCGCGTGGCCTATGTCCTGCGGGAGGGAGAAACGGAGGCACCCATGGAAGTCCAGCGGGGATTTCTCACCATCCGCACTGCGATCGAGCACTCGCGTAACGCCATGAAAGCCGGTGTGACAGGAAACTCGATCGACAGCCTCGCCCGCGAGATCGTCACAGATGCCGGCTACCCCGATTATCCGTACGCCCTCGGGCACCAGCTCGGCCGCGTAGCCCACGACGGCGGCGCATTGCTCGGTCCATTATGGGAAAAATACGGCGACTCTCCCAACCAGAAACTTGAGCTCGGCCAGGTTTATACGATCGAGCCTGGTCTCGCCGTGAGTGGCTATGGTTATCTGGGCCTGGAGGAGGATGTATCGGTCACAGAGAGCGGGGCTGAATATTTTACAAAGCCGCAGACAGAAATAGTGCTTTTGAAGCGATAACTGGAATCAAATTGAAAAAAGGACACAGCCGGGCTGTGTCCTTTTTGATTGGGCCCCCGAAGTCCCATATATTTTATAAAGAATCGTCTGTACGGCGGGTAAATGCCGGAATATCACAAAATATATGACAGTTCATCCCATCCTGCCTGTGTATTCCATCACTGGCCCGATAAATATGCGGTGCTATACTTAAAATTGTGAAATAATTCACGACTGCTTGTCTCATGATCGATGGACCGGATTCCATTTCTTCATAGGTTGATCAGTTGTAGAACTTCGTAAAAAGGACCACGAATGACCCAGGAAGATCCCAGAATTTTAGAGCTTCGCCGTGTGCGGGCGAAGGCGCTCGAGGGGGGCGGAGAAGAACGCATCAAGAAACAAAAAGCCAAAGGCAAACTAACCGCCCGGGAACGCATCAAACTCCTGCTCGACAAAGGTACGTTCAATGAGATCGAGCCCTTCATCACCCACCAGGGCGATGAGATGCACCTGCTCAAGGAAAAGTATTATGGAGACGGTGTGATCACCGGCTATGGCCAGATCAACGGGCGAACCGTCTATCTGTATTCGCAGGACTTCACCATTTACGGCGGCACGCTCAGTGAAATGCAATCCCATAAGATCTGCAGAGTCATGGACCTGGCAGTTCGCAATGGCGTGCCGTTCATCTCCCTGATTGATTCGGGCGGTGCGCGCATCCAGGAAGGAGTCCGTTCGATGGGCGGTTACGCGGAAATATTCAGACGCAACGCTCAATACTCAGGCGTGATCCCCCAGATCGCCGTCATGCTCGGACCGTGTGCCGGCGGCGCGGCCTACTCCCCTGCCCTGCAGGATCTGGTCATCATGGTGGAAAAATCCTCCTTCATGTTCCTGACCGGGCCCGAAGTGATCAAAGCCGTCACCGGGGAGGTCATCGACGCGGAGGCGCTAGGCGGCGCCAATGTGCACATGTCCATCAGCGGCGTGGCCCATATCAGCGTAAAGGATGAAGACCAGGCGCTCGAGGCGGTACGGACCTACCTTTCCTATCTGCCGTCGAACAACGTTGAAAATCCACCCTATGAAGTTCCAGTCGATGATTTGCTACGGATGGATGACTCCCTGAACAGCATCGTTCCACTCGATCCGAGCGAGCCGTACATCATGCACCAGGTCATCGAGAAGATCATTGACCAGGGAACATTCTTTGAATTCCAGCCCAACTGGGCGCGCAATGCGATCATCGGGTTCGCCCGCATCGGCGGGCATAGTGTCGGGATCGTGGGCCAGGAACCTGCCATCATGGCCGGCGTGATCGACATCGACGCGGCCGACAAGATGACCCGCTTCGTCCGCATGTGTGACTGTTTCAACATCCCGCTGGTTACATTTGTGGATTCGCCCGGTTTCCTGCCCGGCATTGCCCAGGAGCATGGCGGCATCATCCGTCACGGGGCCAAGCTGCTGTATGCCTATTCGGAAGCAACCGTCCCGAAGATCTGCATCATCACCCGCAAAGCCTATGGCGGTGCCTATGTTGTCATGTCCAGCAAATATCTGGGCACGGATGTTACATACGCCTGGCCTTCCGCAGAGATCGCCGTACTAGGTGCGGAAGGTGCGGCAAACATCCTATTCAAAAAACAGATCGCCAGCGCTGAAAATCCCTCTACCGAGCGCAAAAAACTTGCCAGCGAATATCGCGAGAAGTTCAACAATCCCTATTATGCGGCCAGCACCGGTTACGTGGACGACATCATCGAGCCACGCGAGTCGCGTCCGAAGATCATTGCCGCCCTGTCCGCCCTGCGTGACAAGTACACGCCCGCACCGCCGCGCAAACATGGGAATATCCCCGTATGAGCAATCTGGTCATCGCTCTTCAAATCACCGCCCTCGGCATGGGACTGGTCTTTGCCGCGATCGTTTTGATCTGGTGGATGATGGCACTGCTCACCCGGCTCACTGCAGAGAAGGAACCTGTTGAATCAAAGGGGAACCCTGCACCTCTGGATAACGACGAAAAAGCCCAGGCAGCTGCCATCGGTGTGGCAATTGCCATGGCCGAGCACCAGTTATCACAAACCCATCCGCTGCCCACTCCTCCAACAACCATTGTCTCCGCCTGGCAGTTGGGCATGCGCACGAGACAATTATCCCAAAAGGGTACGCCCATTGTTCGCAATCCGCGCAAAATAGGAAAGTAAATGAAATATAAAGTCAGCATTTCAGACAGCACGTATGAAGTGGAAATTGAAGATATCCATGCCCGGCCCATTATCGCCCGCGTGGACGGTCAAAAATTTGAGGTTCATCCTGAAAATGGGAACAAACCCGAGATCCAGGAGGAGCCGGTTGCTGCTAGGGCAAACCGATATTCCGCTCAGCCTGCGGCCCAGGCAGCAGGCAGCCATGAGCTGACCGCCCCGCTTCCCGGAACTATCATCGAATTTTTCGTAAAACCCGGGGACGATATCGAAGTGGGCAAGGTTGTGGTGGTCATCGAAGCGATGAAGATGAAGAACAGCATCCGCTCGACCCGCGCCGGACGGGTGGCGGATCTGCTG
>JBLNAU010000584.1:0-4401 GCA_050259515.1 Syntrophothermus sp. | reverse complement strand
CCGTGTCACAGCCACGGTGCCGGAGTACAACGAAGCGGCGATCGCTCTTTTGAGGAAGTTTGGTTTCACCCGGGAGGTTTGCCGCCGCCAGTCTCTGGAGCGAGACGGACGTCGCTGGGATCTTTATGTTTATGGCCTATTAAGAGATGAGTGGCTGGAGCATAAGAGCTCATAGCCTGAAACGGAGTCGATCATGAAAGAACTGTTTCACGGAGAACGGGTCCGGCTCACCTCCGAAGAACCGGAATTGCACGCCAAAGTGGAATCCCGCTGGCAGCGTGATTCGGAATTCGTCCGTTTGTTAGGCGGCGATCTGGATTTGCCCTCCGAAAAGCGGGTGAAGGAATGGATCGAAAAGCGGATCGAAAAAGGTCCCCAGCCTGAGCGATATCCTTTCAACATCCGCACCCTGGAGGATGACCGGCCAATTGGCTTTCTCAGTTTGTGGGTGGATCTGATCCACAGTGAAGCCTGGGTCGGGATTGGGATCGGCGAGCGCGATGCCTGGAACCAAGGATATGGCACCGATGCCATGCGCATCTGCCTGCGCTATGCCTTTCTGGAGCTGGGTGTCCAGCGTGTATCGTTGGGTTTGCATGAATACAATCCTCGCGGCCAGCGTGCATATGAGAAGGCAGGTTTTCAAATGGAAGGCCGCACACGGAAGGATCAACTACGTGAAGGCCGGCGCACGGATACTCTGTGGATGGGCATCCTGCGCGAGGAATGGCTGGCAATGCAGAATGGAGAAGAAGCATGAACGATATCTTTACCGGGAACCTGGTTCGCCTATCGGCGTTCGATCCCGAGGAAATGAGCAAGGCGCTGCCCCGCTGGTGGCGTAACTCAGAATACTCCCGCCTGCTGAGTTCCTCGCTGAGACCGATGCAGTCTCCAAAGGCGGCCGCCCATTGGATGGAAAAGGAAGTGATGGAGATCTTACCCGCCAGCTATTTCTTCAGCATCCGCACACTGGCTGAGGATAAGCTGATCGGCGACTTGGACCTGGATGTTGTGAATTGGAGTGGACGCGATGCGTTCGTGGGCCTGGGCATTGGCGAGCCAGAGTATTGGGGCAAAGGCCACGGCACGGATGTGATGAACGTCCTGCTGCGCTTTGCCTTTACCGAGATCAACCTGCGGCGCGTCACCCTGACCGTGTTCGAGTACAACCCGCGTGCCATCCGCTCTTACGAAAAGGCAGGCTTTTCTCATGAGGGCCGACTGCGCCAGGTGATCAACAAGGAAGGCAGGCGCTGGGATATTCTCTTCATGGGAATCCTGCGCGAAGAATGGATGAAAGGAAATCATATACAGCCCGCGCTTTAAGTGCCGGTTGTCAGGAGAAAGGTGATGGATAAAAAATTACCAGTAGAAAATGCACTTTTTGCCCCAGGCCAGTCCCTGCGTCATGCCTGGTAAAGGCAGGCGAATGAGATGGTGCAGGCGCGAAATTACCGGGGCGCTGCTGTTTCCAACATTTGGAAAGTCTTACCGATGCGGTAGTCGTACCATAAGGCTCGGTGTTGACTTACAAGGCTAAACGGAATCACAGCACCTGAATCCACGGGCAGGCCCGGAACCTGCCGGCGCCTTTTGATCGATAAGAACTACGTTCCACCCGTACTCCGGATGAAGGATAAGTGACGGTCTGGAACAGGAAAGGAGAATGCTGAATGACCACAAATCTATTTTTACCCGAGACTTTACTCGACTCCTCGCTCCGCCTGCGTACAGCCGGATGGAGCGATCTTGAGCCGGTTGCCCAGCTTATTTATGATGTCTGTGCTGCAGATGGCGACACCTCCGTGGCGGTCACCCCCGAGGAGCTCAGGCACGAATGGGAAAGCCCCGATTTCAATTTGGAACGGGATGCATTTGTCGTAGAGGCGGAGGCCGGTCGTATTGTGGGCTTCGAGGAGTTGAACAATAACCATGCCCATGCCATCCTGCAAACCGATGGCTATGTTCATCCCGGTTACAAGGGACGCGGGATTGGCACCGCACTCTTACGTGTCGTGGAAAAACGTGCCCTGGAGGAAATGCAGCTTGCCGAGCCGGATCTGCGCGTTTTGCTGCGCAGCACTATTGACAACCGCGACCCAAGCAGCCATGACCTGCATAAGAACGAAGGGTACCAGCCGCTGCGCTATCACTGGCGCATGGAGATCGTACTGGACGGTCCACCGCCAGAACCGAGATTTCCGGAAGGCATTGAGCTGCGGCCGTTTGTGAAAGGCGAACATGATGTCCCCGTGTGGCAGGCGCAGAACGAAGCCTTCCGCGATCATTGGGGCAGTCATGATCAAAGTTTGGATGAGTGGAGACGCAGCCGCTTCGGTGACCCGGAGTTTGATCCGTCCCTGTGGGCAATTGCCTGGGATGGGGAGGAGGTGGCTGGCTTCTCCCTGAATCGCTATCGCATGGGCATCGGCTGGATCCGCACCCTGGGTGTTCGCCGTCCGTGGCGGAAGCGCGGCCTGGGCGAGGCTCTGCTTCATTATTCGTTCGGTGAGTTTTACCGGCGCGGCATGAAGACCATCGGTCTTGGCGTGGACGCACAGAATCCGACCGGTGCAACCCGGCTGTATCAAAAAGTTGGCATGTACCCGGCCAGCGAGTTCGTCACCTATCAAAAGGAACTGCGCCCCGGGCGTAATGTGGATGAGGACTAAGGAAGGAGTCAAAATGAACCTAAGTCTGCAAAAGGAAATGACCGTGGAGCTGCCTGAAGGCTTTACTGCCCGCGGAGCAAACCTGGATGACGTGGAGCCGGCCCTGGCGCTCTTCAACCGCTGGTCGCGTTCGGTCATCGGACGGGATGAGATCAACGACCCACAGGCCATCCGGAGAGAATGGCAATCCCCAGGCTTCGATCCTGAACAGGATATCCTGCTGGTCTTTGCACCCGACGGTAGCATGGTCGGATACACCGAAGTCTGGACCACGATGAAGCCCGCTGTCCACCCGTGGATCTGGGGACGCGTGGATCCGGATTTTGAAGATCTGGGCGTGGGGACGGGGATGCTGCACTGGGCGGAACAGCGCGCCCTGCGCGTCCTCCCGGACGTGCCGGCAGACCTCCGCTTTGCACCGCGCATCGGCTCCCTCCGCGAAGCTGGCAAATCCAAAAAGTTGTTTGAGGATTTCGGCTATCGTCACATCCGCAGCTCCTATCACATGCTCATTGAAATGGATGCGCCTGTGCCGGATCCGGAGTTTCCCGAGGGGATTATCCTTCGCACCTATAACCCCGAGACGGACGCCGAGGCTGTCTACCGTGCCGATACGGATGCCTTCCGCGACCACTTTGGTTTTGTGGAGCAGCCGTTCGAGGAAGGTTTCAAAAGATACAAGCACTTCAATCTTGAATACGAAGGTTTCGATCCAACCCTGTACTTCCTTGCCATGGATGGGAACGAGATCGCCGGTTTCAACCTCTGCCGCCCGCACTCTTATGACGACCCGGATATGGGCTGGGTGGGCGAGCTGGGTGTGCGCCGTCCGTGGCGCAAGCATGGCCTGGGACTTGCCCTCCTGCGCCATTCCTTCAATGAGTTCTACCGGCGCGGCAAGCGCAAGGTGGGTCTCGGCGTGGATGCGCAGAACCTGACCGGTGCCCTGCGCCTCTATGAGAAGGCCGGAATGCATGTCCACCAGGCCTTCGACCAGTACGAAAAGGAGCTGCGCCCCGGCAGGGAAATCAGTGTACAATCTCTTTCGGAATAGATCGTGAAACAGCCCTGCGCGAGCATGCTCGCGCAGGGCCCATCCAAAATCTATATTCAAAAGGAGTACCGATGAACATCCGTTGTTCTTTCTGTCAGACCCCCTATACCCTCAGCCGCGTCGCCCTGCTGGACGCACTGCAGGAGGTCGATGCGCAGAATTTGACTCACTACGATGCACATTGCCCGCGCTGCCGGCGCGCTACCCCCATCCCGCGTCAAAAACTGGAAATGGCCATGCCCAACTGGCGGGACGAGCTTAAGCAGTTTGAAAGTGAAATGAAAGAGAACCCGCAGCACGAAGCGCCTCTCCCCAAGCCGGAGGAGGAAGCTGCTGCCCCAACGCCGCCCGCCCCTGAGCCGGTTCCGGCGAAGAAAAGCGCAAAAGCACAGGCGACGCCCACACAAGCAAAGAAGACAGCCACGAAGAAAGGCACCAGCAAGAAGAGTTCATGACCATTCGCGCAGTTTTCTTCGACCTGGGCGGAGTCATCGTCCGCACTGAATACCAGGCGCCGCGCCAGCAGCTGGCCGAGCGCCTGGGCATGGAATATGATGACCTGGACAGGATCGTCTTCAACAGCGAAACGGGCCACCAGGCCTCGACCGGTGCGATCACCTCCGAGCAGCACTGGGAGGCGGTGATGAAACGACTGAAGCGTCCCCTGGAGGA
>JBLNAU010000583.1:0-4617 GCA_050259515.1 Syntrophothermus sp. | reverse complement strand
CTTGTCCAGAAACTAAATAACGGAAAGGCACTTTCAATATTCACCCGGGGACTGTCACTTCCTTTTCACAAAATAGCGTATGATTGTTATACTGATAGCAAGACCACTGCCGAGCGAGGGAATAAAAGAATGGATAAGATTGCCTTTTGTGGACACCATTGTGGTTTTTGTCCTTACGATCAATGCCCCGGTTGTCGAAGCGCTAATGCCTTCTGTTCGTTTGCCACACTGTTCGAAGACAAAAAATGTCCCAATGTCAAATGCTGCCTCGAAAAGGACCTTGATGGATGCTATGAATGTAAGGATCTTACGGACTGCCGCATAGGATTCTACGATACAAAAGAACAGGTCGCCAAAGCGACTGCATTGTTCATTCAGAAACACGGGAAAAGCCAGTATGAGCTTTCTTTGGTCAGGGCCATACAAAGCGGTGTTCGGTATCCGAATCAATTCAATGAGCTGGAAGACGTGGATAAGATGATCGAGCTGTTGGAGAAGTATCGCTCCTAATGGAGTGGGTACACATGAGACCAAAGACAAGATTTACAAGATTGGACGAATTTTACCAGGCGATCAAGGCCCTGATCGAATGGCTGACCAGGGAGGGGCATTCTGAAGAGGCGCAAAGACTGGATACTCTCATGCACACAGCCTGGACGACCGGTTCAGAGCTGCTTGGCGAAATCATGCTGGCGCTCAAGGTTATGAAAGGTAATTATTCCCGTGAGCTGCGGAAAGAAATTAAGGAGTGCTACGAATTTGCCCTCCATCATCGGAAGATCCTGGGGCCTGGTATTGGCAGATAAAGAGCTTTCTTGTGGACAACACTTCCGTGCCCTTCGATAAAGGCAAAAAGCATTCATTCATCAGCATGCTTTTGCTGGGTGGTCTCTTCTTCCTGCGCTTCCCCTTCCTGATCTTCACACAATGGAGATTTACCGGCGAACCGGTCGCGCTTGGCCTCGCCTTCTTTGCCTTCAGTATCTGCACCTACGCCCTGACGGCTATCCTGATCTGGTGGGAACGGGAACACCTGAGGGATTTCTGGATCGATCTCGCCGCAGCGATCACATTCCTGCTCCAGATGTTTTGTTTTCCCATGGGGCTAGGCTTATTTGCCGCCATGCGGCGCCAGCATGCGAGGTTCCCATCCCCTCCAGCCGGTGTCTGGCGCTGGGCACTTGTGGGAGCCATGCTCGCCATCGTTACCAATATTTTCACAAGGAGGCTGGGGCTCGAGCCGCCGGACACTCGCAGTTCTGAGCCAGCCACGATCGGCTTTTTGATAACAGGCTTGGTTGTTCAAATGACCACAGCCGCGGTATTTGAAGAGCCGCTCTTTCGAGGATTCTTATGGGGCTATTTACGGCGTGTACGCTGGCAGGATGGATGGATCTGGCTGTTTCAAGCCCTGCTATTTACGTTCGGACATGTTTATTTTTTGCAAACAGAACCCATCGGTCCCTGGTTTATCCGCATCATGTTCGCCTCCCTGGTGATCGGTTTGATTGCCTGGCGGGCAAGGTCCATTTTTGCGAGCATGGTCACACATGGAATGTTCAATGCCAGCAATAATATGCTATTGCATACCCGCTCGTTAACCGAAGCCGTGAACCTCGGCTGGGCTGTGGTCATTGGGACCGGAGTCATGGCTGCCGGGTTGTGGATGATCGAAAGGATGCGCCACAGGCAGCTTCCGGCTGCAAGGTAATCGTGTGGAACGTGTAAAACGAAGATCATGAGGTTGGATTCGGGATAACTAAAGCTCGCTCCAGGCGGCGTCTCGTAGACGGCGCTCTGTGGTACCCACCGCCGAGGACGGTGGCTGGAGCAACTTTTAACGCTGGAATATCAGGCACGTTATTTCTGAATTGGAGAGTATGTATGGATATAAATACCATCGTACTCGAGCAGGTACTGGTCGGGGCTGCGGACCCGGAAATTGTAATGCTTGAAGCACGGATTCGAGCCGCACAGCTGAGCGCCGACGTAACCGCCCTGGACGAGCTGATTTCTGACAATCTGCTATTCACGGGGCCGGACGGTCAGCTCGGAACAAAGGCCCAGGATCTTGATTCGTACCGGTCAGGCACCGTCAAGTTCATCGCACACGTTCCTGAAGAGCTTGGCATCCGCCGTGTTGGTGCGAACGTCGCCATTACATCGCTTCGCACCCAGCTTACCGTGGAGGTCGCCGGGAATATCTCGAGCGGCACCTACCGCTACACCCGGGTCTGGGCCCGGGAGGACGACAGGACCTGGCGCGTGGTGGGCGGGCATGTGAGCTCGGTCAGCTCGTAGGATCGCGACCATAAAGCACGCGCCAGCCTGCCGGACATGTTACGATCCTAAAGCCGGTTAGAATAAATGAGGCCGAATACCATGTGAGCGAATGATCGGGACCCGTTACCCCGCTCCCAGGCATCCATCAAAGGAGCTGACAATGGAAATCGCGACAGCAACCAGGCAGGGCCGAAGCACCGGTCTCCTGCCAATGTCATTCTGGCAATCGCTGGGATATTTCGGTATCCCATGGTTAATCCTTGTTCTTTCCATATATGGACTTCTCCCTGCTCTGGATCGTGCAGGCGTTCCCATATTTCTCAACTTCCTGATTTCGCTGGGGGGACCGCTTGGTTTGTTGATCATCGCTTCCTGTATGGCCTACCAGTGGGAGGGACGACCCTGGACATGGAACGCTTTCAGGGATCGTTTTCGCCTGGGGAAAATGAAAACCTCCGCCTGGTTATGGTCCGTGGGCCTGGCTGTTTTTATGTTTCTTGCGCCTGGCTTTTTAACCTTTTCCTCTATATGGATCCAAAAATTAGCTCCTAGACCGGCCATTCTGTCACAGATCTTCAATATACAACCCACCACGTTTATGGGTATTCCTTTGTCCCGGAACTGGTGGATCCTTCTCGGTTATCTCCTGTATGTTGTTCTAAATGTATTTGGAGAAGAGCTATGGTGGCGCGGCTATATTTTCCCGCGCCAGGAACTAACCTTCGGGCGATGGACCTGGGTTGTCCATGGGGTCTTCTGGACGTTGTTTCATTCGTTTTTCTACTGGGAGTTGATCACGTTGCTGCCGGGATGTTTAACCCTGTCGTTTGTCGCCTACAAAACAAAAAGCACCTGGCCCGGCATTATTGCTCATTTTGCCAACAGCCTGCCAGGCCTTGTCTTGATCGTCATTGGGGTACTGAGCTGAGATTTTAAAGGCAAGCGCCTTCCCCGGCTGCCATCCCCTCCCTGAAAAGGAAAGTCATCCTATGACATCCCAACGCGTTGGAAAGTACGCCTGTCTGGAAGTTGAGTGTCGATATTTATTGGAAAAACTTCCGGTGGATTTGCCTGACCATCCAGACGGCTGGATCATAACCGACCGTTATTTTCCTAACACACGGCTGCGCTTGCGCCATATGAGGTCGATATCAGGGAAGGAGAACATGTACAAGCTTACCCAAAAGTATCGCTCTGAAACGCAGGATGCCTACGAAACCATAGTCACCAATGAATACCTTACCGAAGCGGAATATAACTTTTTTGAGCCTTTGGAAGCAAGGATCCTCAGGAAAAAGCGTTATCCGTACACGGTTCAAAACCACTCCTTGAGTATTGATGTGTTTGAAGGGCGTCATCAAGGCTTGATCCTGGCAGAAATGGAAATGGAGAATAAGGAAGAGGCTTATCAATTGGTTTTGCCTCCGTTCATGCTCAGGGATGTAACCAAGGATCCGTTTTTTACCGGCGGCAATCTGGTTGCGATCACGGATGAAGAGTTCAAGCAAGGCTTGTTACAGCGCCTTCACAACCCTAAAAACCTTTGATCTACTGACCGTATTATCCCAGGCTGCACACCATCCGGCACCGCTTTATTACAATCGTGGATTGGCCATATGCTGAAGATGCCTACTGTCCATTTGGATAGTCCGGAACCCTCCTCAGGGGAGGTGTGAGGCTGCCTGCCTTGTGCTAGACTAAAGTGGAATATAGCCAGCCGCCGGATACATCTGTGAGGGGCGGCTTCTGAGGAACGATGAACGAAGAAAGTGATCTTGAAGAGTTTGCACCCTGGTTGGTGTTCATCATCACCATGATCGGTGGTTTTCTACGGGTCTATCTGCTCGGCAATCGAGGGATGTGGCTGGATGAAACGTTCAGCGTGTGGATGGCCAGCCACAGTATCCCCGATATGCTGCATTGGATTGTCCGGATCGACCAACATCCACCACTCTATTATCTCCTGCTCCATTCCTGGATCGCATACAACGGGGATACGCCTTATTATGCCCGCCTGCTTTCCGTCCTTTTCGGCACAGCTACCATCCCGATCATTTACCTGATCGGCAGACGCCTGTCTGGTGTGGTGATGGGAGTGGCGGCAGCCGTATTCCTAGCTTTTTCGCCCTACCACATCTACTATGCCCAGGAAGCGCGCATGTACACCCTCCTGACGTTCAATGTAGCCGTGGCGACCTATGCCCTGGTCAGGTTGCTTACGGATCCACGCTCTGCCCGGCCGATCGGCAGCCAGTTCCGGGAATATCTGCATGCCTGGCGTACCGCTGAGCCGATTGAACCAGAAATCGAAGAAGAGTTCAGTTATAAGGATGA
>JBLNAU010000582.1:0-2509 GCA_050259515.1 Syntrophothermus sp. | reverse complement strand
CCTGATGCAGCAATGTCTGTCGGCTTTCATTGGCAATCCCTTCCATATCGGTGTGCCCCTGGCATTTTTGATTTTGAGCAATCTCGAAGTGCAGGATCTGACCGTGTTGATCGAAGCCAAGTCGTCTGAAATGCCTGAAGAGGAATTCCGACCGTTTATTTTGAGGGCCGTCGAAGCATAGATTTCTAAAATTTTTCAGCATCGTGTCTGCGTCGCTCAACCCTGAATTTTAGGTAGACTGGAGAAACCATGTTATTTCCGAGAGAGATGACCGAGATCGAGTTGATCGTCCCTTCCAAGGATCTTTTGGCGGTGACCAAGGTCTTAAGTGGGTATGGGGTCTTTCACCAGACCGATAGCAATTATCCCGGGGTGGCTTCTGGCTCTGCAAATACCTGGCAGGATACAGCGGGACAATATTCTGCCCTGGAACGCCGCATCCAAACATTAATGCAACAACTGAATATCGACGAGGGACGGCCTCCGTCAAAGGAATATGATGCGATGGCCGATCTTGAGAAGTTGCGACCGGCGGTGGAAGAGATTGAAGGCGAAGTCCGGAGCGTAACAGATGAGCTGTCAGAGCAGCGCAAGCGCCTGGAGTCGCTCGACAGTATTGTCCGCCAACTGGAGCCGGTGGAAGGTGTTGACCTGGATATCAGCTCCCTGCGCGATTCGCGTTATATGTTTTCGATGCTGGGACAGATGCCCGCTTCAAATCTGGACAGGTTGGAGACCAGCCTGGCGCGCATTCCGCATGTCTTTCTGACGCTGCGTTCCGATCCCGCCCGTCCGGTCGTCTGGCTGGCAGGGACAAAATCCAACTCTGACGTTTTGGAGCGCGCCGCCCGCAGCGCCTATCTGGATCCGTTAACTCTTCCCACCGATTATCAAGGGACGCCGGGGAATATCATCCAGTCTCTTCGGAATACGATCGACTCAGCTCAACGCAGAATTAAGGAGCTGGAGGACTCTCTGGCTCGCCTCGCCCAGGAACGGCAGAAGGAGCTGCGTGATCTGCTCTGGCAGGCACATACCAGCCGCGTGCTATCCGACGCAATTGTCCGCTTTGGACAGCTTCGCCATACTTATGTAGTCACTGGGTGGGTTCCCGTCGACCGTCTGGAGGAACTCACCCAACGCCTGAAACAGGCCTCGCGTGAAATTTTGATCGAGACCGTTCCGACCAGCCGCGTCGGACACAACCAGAACGTGCCAGTAGCTCTCTTTAGAAATAAGTGGCTCCGGCCTTTCCAGATGCTGGTAAACACATACTCACGACCGCGCTACGGCGAGTTTGACCCAACCATCCTGATGGCCATTACTTTTCCGCTCATCTATGGAATGATGTTCGGCGATGTCGGCCAGGGGCTGATCCTGTTCGTCGTAGGCCTGCTGATCAGCCAGGGCAGGCTGGTTAAAGGAATGAGGGATCTGGGACTCCTGATCGCCTACTGTGGCGCATCTGCCATGATCTTTGGTTTTCTGTACGGAAGTGTGTTCGCCTTCGAAGGGGAACATTTCACCCAAACATTCGGTTTTGAGTTCCACCCGCTCTGGCTCAGTCCGATCAATAATATTCTCAGCGTCCTGGGTCTCGCCATCGATCTGGGCATTATCCTGCTGTTGATCGGATACCTGCTTGGCATTATCAGCCACGCCCGGGCCAGGGATTGGGGCCACATGATCTTTGGGCATAATGGGGTTGTCGCTTTGCTGTTCTACATTTCGTTCCTCGGCCTGCTGGGAGGCTTCCTGGGTCGTACGCCGATTGCTCCCCAAGTGGCAGTTGCAATCAGCAAGTGGCCGTTTCCCTTCCCGGTGCTAGCACTGGTGTTTGGGCTGATGATCATGTTCTCCGAAGTCTTCATTAACCTGATGGAGGGACATCGCCCCCTGTTCGAAGGGCATGGCGTTGGCGGCTTCATCATGTATCTGGTGCAGGCCTTTATGGACTGGTTTGAAGTGGTGATCAGCCAGTTGAGTAATACCCTGTCCTATGTCCGTATCGGCGCGTTTGCCGTGGCACACGGTGGCTTGAGCCTGGCATTTTTCCGGCTGGCAGAGCTGATCGGAGGCGGCAGCATGGGGATCGGCTATTGGATCATGCTGATCGTTGGCAACATCTTCTTCGTGACGCTCGAGGCATTGATCGTCGGTATTCAAACCATGCGTCTCCATTACTATGAATTTCTGGGAAAGTTCTTTACGGGCGGCGGTATGCGCTTCGAGCCATTGGCTGTCACGCCCAGCGAAGAGGAGGCTTAATCGGGGAGGTAGCCAAGCCGGAAAATATTTGTGTATTTACTTTTGAGCTAGAGAAAACCAATTCAAGAGGAGATAAAAAACAATGTTTGTCGTTTTCGCTGTTCTCGTTGGTCTGGTCCCTGTAATCCCCGCGGTCATCTTTGTCCTGCAGAATGGGAAGACAAATCCTGCAAAAGCACTTGCGCGACTGGTCAACGGTTTCAACGCCTTTAACTTCCTGGTGGGGTTCATGGCAGCTGGC
>JBLNAU010000581.1:0-5652 GCA_050259515.1 Syntrophothermus sp. | reverse complement strand
CCTGTATCACCGACGCCTCCTTTGCCCGCCTCGCCTGACACGAGCACACCGACTCCCACAGCCGGGGTGATCCCATCCGAAACGTTTACACTGATTCCCCCCGCTACAATACAGCCTCCCACAGATACGCCTACCGCCACGACGGTGATCCAGGTCTCAGACACGCCAACCTTAGCCTGCGACCATGATACCGCCACGCTTGTCCTGTCAACGAATGCTCAAAACCCAAAAGTTGGCGACGCCGTTCAGGTCACCGTGACATTAAACAATGAAGGTTGTGTTGCCCTGGGGCTGCCTCAATACCGGCTTTACATCGCCTCAGACGGGTCACAACCCATCTTCACACCGGTGGCCCCGGAACCGGTGGTCCATTATCTGGCAGTCAATCCCGGGCAGACTGACTCCGCCGAATTCACCCTGACTGCAGCAGCAAGCGGGCAGGCCAAACTGACGGCGACGGTTAGCTATGAAGTCCATCTCGGATACCCCGGTCCGGCCTATTGGGGGTCCGCTGCTACTGGAGAGCCGCTTGTCCTGTCAGTCGCTCCATAATGGCCTGACCATGATCCATTCTCTAAATAATGGGTTCCTGTGAGTCAGCCTGTTCCGCCGGTTCAGCGATCTTCAGCAGCTTGAAAATCTCGTAGACCAGGATGGCGGGCCAGACCAGGGCTTTGAAGAATCCACGCACGCCCTCCTGTAGACTATGAGCCCGGCCGATGTAGTAGACCAGGGCTCCTATAAATCCCAATCCATAAACCGAATCCGAGCCGCCGCCCTGGACGACCACTTTTGGTTTTTGGATTTCCCTCCCGTTCGATGTTGTCAACGCGGTCATATGGTTCTCCTTTTATGAATCGTCTGTCCATTTGATATACGGTCTTTGATGGGTTGGGTTGTACGAGTCGTGGGCCAGGGATGATGGGTTGGCTACTGACTGATTTCTGAGGGCTCACGATTTACTTGTTATCCCCCAGAAGAATGCCTATAATGAATGATAGCCCGTCCTTTACATGCGGCCTGTTTGCTCAAAAGGAGTTCCATCATGAAAAAAGCAGTCTGTATCGGCATCAATAATTATCCGGGTACTTCAAATGACCTTCTGGGTTGTGTGAACGACGCCAATGATTGGTGCGAGTTGTTGACCGAGTATGGGTTCGAGACAAGTGTTCTTCTCGATTCCCAGGCGACCAGGCAGAATATCAAGGCGGCGCTCGAAGGCCTGGTTGTCTCCGCGGGGGCCGGGGATGTCATCGTCTTCACCTATTCCGGTCATGGCACCCAGGCCATTGACATAAGTGGAGACGAGACCGATTGGTATGATGAGGCTTTGTATGTCTATGACGGCATGATCGTGGACGACGAGCTGCGTGTTATCGTCGACCAGATCCATCCGGGCGCTGCTCTGTTGGTCATTTGCGACAGTTGTTTTTCAGGGTCGGTCACCCGCTATATTCCCGAGAGAGCCCGGGCGCGTTTTATACCGCCCGACTGGGGCTACATGGAGAGGGGAGTACGCCAGCGATTTCTCCTGCCGGAATCAGGTATGCCGGAACTGTTAATCAGCGGGTGCAGCAATAGTGAGTATTCCTATGATGCGGATATCAACGGTCGATACAACGGAGCGATGACGGCCATGGCGATCCGCGTCATCCGCCAGAATCCCGGGCTGACCTATCATGAGTTTTATACCCAGTTGCGTGGATACTTGCCTTCCTCAAAATATCCCCAGACCCCTCAGCTCGAGGGATCCGATGACCATAAGAATGCCAATCTCTTCCAACCGTTTACCTATGTCCCGGTGCCGGACCCAACTCCATCACCGGAGCCAGTTCCCACGCCAGAGCCCGCCTCTGGTTGCGTTGCCGGCTTAATGCAACAGGCAACCCGCTTTTTCAAAGGTGGGTAGCCGACTGATCTGCCAGGATAGATTCGTCCTCTGGGCCTCTGGTCGGTGACAGGAGTAAAAATCGGAATTAAGGTTTGTCGGATCGCTGTGGAATGAGCGGCTCGACCGGAAGCTGCAAGTGGAATGTGCTTCCGGGGAAACGGATCTCATCATGTCCGGCGCTCTCCACCCAGACCCTTCCACCGTGGGCCCGCGCCACGCCGTGCACCAGGGCCAGCCCAAGGCCAGGACCGCCGCCCTTGAAGCTGGTTTTCCCCGAAGAGTGCAGGGATACCTCACCCACCTGGTAAAACTTTTCAAAGATCAGCTCCTGATGTTCCGCATCCAGGCCAATGCCGGTATCCTGGACAAGGATCTCCACACCCGGAATATCCTCATCGATCATACACGGAGTCGTACGGATGGTGACCCGGCCTCCGTCCGGTGTAAATTTGATGGCATTCACGATCAGGTGGTAGAGAGCTTTTTGGATCAGCGCCAGGTCGCCATGGATGCTTGGAGTATCCGGCTGGTTCTCCGTGGTGATTTCGATCTGCCTCTCCTGCGCCGCCTTATGGAGACCATGCACGACGTCATTAATAACAAGCTGGACCGGCACGCGGGCGGACCCAATGTTCAGGACCTCAGCATCAGTCCGGGTGACATCCAGCATCATGTTAACCACCTCCTGGATGCGACCGGACCCATTCATGATGCGCCGGATCATATCTTCCAGGGCGGCGTTCGACTTGACTTCCGGAAAGGAGCGCAGAAGATCGATGTAACCGTTGAGGACGGTCAAAGGGGTACGAAGCTCATGCGCGGCCACCTGGATGAAATCCAGTTTGTTGCGGTCGAGCTGTCTCAGGATGTTGTTCGTTCTTTCCAGCTCGGCAATCGCCATGTGGTCATTCGCCCGCAGCCGATCCAGGGTGACGCGAACAATATCGAGTGCCATGCGCGGGCTGCGGCTCAGGAGCGTTTCGAAATCCTTCTTTCCCATCTCCAGCACCGTGCATTCCGTCAGCGCCTGGACGGTGGCCGCTCGAGGCGCATTCTGGATGAGCCCCATTTCGCCGACCAGGTCCCCTCTGCCCCCCGTGCGCAGCACTCTCTGACCCTGGTCAGCACGCATTTTCTTTGAAATAACAACAGTTCCTTCAGACACAATGTAGAAGGAATCCTCATACTGCCCTTCATGGCAAAGGACATGGCCGGCTGGGTAGGAGCTAAAGCGGGAAAGTTTTGCCATTTCCTGCAGCTCATTCTCGTCCAGTCCCTTGAATGCGAGCTGGAGAAGGGAAATCTTATCCTGGGTAAGTGCGTCGTCCATTATCCACCAGTATACGCAAGAGTTTCACCTGCATCTACAACAAGAAAATTGCAGGAATCGGGAAAATAGACCGGCAGCCTTCGTTCGATGCGCTCCCGCCGCCGAGGACGACGGCTGAAGCACTATTAGGGAGTAATGTTTAATTCCGAATTTTACATAAAAATTCGCCGTGGCATAAAGATCTGCCCTGCCTGGAAAGCGGGTGGGTTATACTTTCCTGGTGTAAGAACCGAATTAGCAGGAGTGGAAGGTAATTTCACACCGGCTGGTAAAGGAGATCGGAATCATTATGCCATTCGCAAAAAACATTGTCATCACTGGCTCCTCGCGAGGCATCGGGTTTGGGCTGGCGGACACATTTTTAGAGCTTGGCTGCAAAGTTATCGTCAGTGGCCGGAGCGGGGAATCGATATCGGCAGCAGTTCAACGGTTGACCAAAAAATATGGGCCGGGCCGGGTGCGGGGAATGGCATGTGATGTGACAGATCCCGTACAGGTGGCTTCCCTGTGGGAGGCAGCGTTGACTCATTTGGGCAGGGTGGACATCTGGGTGAACAATGCAGGCTTTGCCGGCGAAATGGGCAGGATCTGGGACCGTCCGGTGGAAGAGGTGCAATCCCTGCTCAATACAAACTTGATTGGAACGATCGTGGGGTCCCAGGTTGCCATGCGTGGAATGCTGGATCAGGAAAGCGGCGCGATCTATAACATGGAAGGTATGGGCAGTGATGGACGCAAACACGCCGGGCTGACGCTGTATGGGACGTCGAAATACGCGGTCCACTACTTTACCGAAAGCCTGGCGATGGAGGCAAAAGACACCGGGATCCTTGTCGGCGCTCTGCGTCCCGGCATGGTTGCCACCGATATGATCCGGGACCGTTACAGGGATCGTCCCCAGGATTGGGAGCGTGCCAAAAGGATCTTCAACATCATCGCTGCGCCGGTGGAAGTCGTCACGCCGTGGCTGGCCCGCGAAATGCTGGCCAATAAAAAGAACGGTGTGACCCTGTCCTATTCCTCTTCGCTCAAGCTGGTGTGGAAATTCATTCGCAGTCCGTTCTCGAAGGAAAAGGTATTCGACTCATAGCCGGAGGGAAAAGCATGGTCAACTTCGATATTCCCGGTCTTGGAGAGTACGAGCTGGTGCACCTGGTCATGGATGTCAATGGAACGCTGGCTTTGGATGGCCAGCTCCTGGAGGGTGTCGCAGAAAAAGTGATGTTTCTCCGCCAGCACCTGACCATCCATCTCCTCACGGCCGATACGCATGGCAGGCAGGCGGCCATTGACCGGCAGCTCGATCTGACCGCCGTTCGGATCAAACCAGGTGGGGAGTCCTTTCAGAAAGCGGACTATGTACGTGCGCTGGAGGAGAATACGGTCGTAGCTATTGGACAGGGTGCAAACGATGCTGAAATGCTCAAAACCGCCCGCCTGGGGATTTGTGTAATGTCACAGGAAGGCGTTGCCAGAGAGACTTTGCTGGCCTGTGACCTGGTCGCTCCAACGATCCACTCCGCTTTGGAGCTTCTGGAACGGCCACTGAGAATTGTAGCAAGCCTGAGACGGTAACTTCCGTTGAATTTTTACACAACGAACCTTCATGAAAACCATTCGTCTGCGCGGCACACAGGTTGGTTTCCCGGATGCCTGCCTGGTTTGCCTGGGCGTCCCCCAGCAAAAATTTACAATGGAGCGGACCTTTTTCCAGGGACGCAGGAGTCGCCTGCTGCAATTGTCGATCCCTTTGTGCCATCGTCATCTCAACATCGCTGCCCGGAAGACATTGTTCCAGGCTTGGTGTGAGCGCTACAGCCCGGTGGGGGAGCCATGGTTGGTGGATCTGTTTTCATTGGGCTTTTCCTGTCCTGGTCTGATTCCGGTGCTTTTGCCATGCTGCTCAATGTGACAGTAGCCCTGCTCGCAGCTCTGTGCCTGGCTGGTACAACCTGGGCGATCCTGCTCTTCTGGATCGCGCCCCTTTTCGCCTCTCCGGAAACAAGGAGAATTCAGAACAGCGTCAAGATGACCGGATTCGACCCATTCCGCCTGGTACTGGAAATTTCCATTGCAAACGATACCGCTGCAGAGCTGACAGCCCGGGAGAACCTTCCGACCCTGATCACGGAGCAAGCTGGCTTGCGGCGATATCGCATCTCCGCACATCTACTGGATCATGATATTCGTTATGGCAACACGATCAAGACCCAGGTCCTGCTCGACCACTGTCCGGCAGATAAGGAAGCGGGCGAACTTCTTCAGCCGGTCATCGACTGTGTGATGGTCCAGCAGATGGGTGAGAACACCTTCTATGAGTTGGATTCGATTGAAGTCGAAGAGATTCATCGATAATATTGTATGTTTCAGCCTGGATGAAAGGTTTTCTTAAGAGGTTAAATGATTCTGCAAAACCTTATTCTTCCCGTTC
>JBLNAU010000580.1:0-2935 GCA_050259515.1 Syntrophothermus sp. | reverse complement strand
TATCCCCATCCCAGACCTGCAGGCCCGCGATGGCCTGGCCACGATCAACGGATCGAACGTGCTCACCGCCATCAGTGGGCTACAAATCTACGACATGAACCGCTGGCTCAAGCAGGCCGAGATCGCCTGCGCCATGAGCCTGGAGGCGCTGATGGCCAATCTGAAGCCGTATGACCAGCGCCTGCACCAGCTGCGCGGCTTCAACGGCGCGATCACATCTGCACACAATATCATGAAGATGGTCGAGGGTTCCGACCTTGCAACCGGCAAGATGAAGACCAAGGTCCAGGATGCCTATTCGATGCGCTCGACGCCGCAGGTCATTGGCGCGGCCCGCGATGCGGTGGCGTATGCCCGATCGCAGGTCGAGATCGAGCTGAACGGCGTGGGCGACAACCCGATCTTTGTCCCCGAGGATCAACTGACCCTGACCGGCGCCAACTTCCAGGGGACCCCCGTTTCGCTGCCAATGGAAATGGCGGGTGTGGCGATCACGATGGTATGTGTCCTGTCGGAGCGGCGCATGAACCGCCTGACCAACCCGGCCCTCTCGCAGGGACTGCCGGACTTCCTGGCCCACGAGCCCGGCTTCTATTCCGGGATGATGCTCAGCCAGTACACCGCCGACCATTTGATCGTGGAGCAAAAGCTCCTTTCGGCGCCGGCCAGCATCCAATCCATCCCGGCCGCCGCGGACCAGGAGGACTTTGTCTCGATGGGCATGAACACGGCCATCAAGAACGGCCAGATCCTGGACAATGCCTACGGCGTGCTTGGTATCGAGTTTATGGCGGCCGCCCAGGCACTGGATTTCCGCGAGTTCCACCCCGGCCAGGGAACCCAGTGCGCCCGCGAAGTCATCCGCAGGCACGTGGAGCACCTGCATGTGGACCGGCCGCTCTATAACGATCATAACAAAATGAAGCAGCTGGTGAAGAACGGCGAGATTTTGAGCGAAGTGGAGAAGGTGGTGGGAGAGTTAGGGTAATATCTCGCGCTGAGCGGAGATTGGAGACATTATGATCCTCAACGAAGTCAAATTCCATTCTGAAATTCTAGACCTGCGAAATACGATGTATGTTCTGCTCCCGCAGCGCACAATGGTGGAGAGGCAGAGTAAGCGCGCACCGAAATATCGGGTGCTGTACCTGCTGCACGGCCACTCGGATGACCACACTGCCTGGCAGCGCTGGACATCCATCGAGCGCTATGTGGAGGGACTAAACCTGGCGGTGGTCATGCCGGCGGCGCACCTGAGCTTCTATACCGATATGGCTTATGGGCCAAGGTACGGACAGTTCATCAGCGAGGAAGTGCCGGCGGTTGTGCATGAGCTATTCCCCTTGTCTTCGAAGCGGGAGGATACATTCATTGCCGGACTATCCATGGGTGGGTACGGCGCATTCAAGATGGCGCTCACCTATCCGGAACGGTATGCCGCAGCGGCGTCCCTGTCGGGTGCGGTGGATATCGCCGAAGTGGTCCGGCCGAAGAAGGATCCGGGGAATAAAGCCTGGCTGGTAGAGATGCGCACCGTCTTCGGGGATTTGAGAAAGGTGCCGGGCAGCCAGCACGATCTATTCACACTCGCCAAAAAAGTGTCCAAAGCGCCGGTCAAGCCGCGGCTGTACCAGTGCTGCGGCACCAAGGATTTTCTCTACGCCGATAACCTCCGCTTCCGGGATGCGATCCAGAAGCTGCCGTTTGATTACACCTATGAGGAAAGCCCAGGTGAGCACACCTGGGCGTTTTGGGATAAGATGATCCAGAACGTGCTGGCGTGGATGATCAATTAGACGATAGACCATGGTCTATCGTCAGAAGCACTCCCATCTTTTGCATCTCATCAAACAAACGGCCCGGCTCGGCCAGGTGTCCCATCATGTGGAGACCGGGCTTGCGGATCTGTTCATATTGCTTCAATAAGGCGACCACGGGGATGGCGGTCAGCTCGTAGCCATCCTCATGCTCGATCCGTGCCTGGACGCGGGCCGGTCTGCCGTTTAACTGCCCTTCCGCCTCCACCTTGAGCACCACACGGTACGGCGGCTTCGACAGGTTGACTCCCCACCACATCAGTTTTCCCAGCGGACGGATGCCGCGCTTGGGGGCGATCTTCAGTCCGACCATGATGATCGGGGTCAGGATCAGGTCGGTCAGTGGGTTCCAGCCAGCGATATAAAAGCCTGTATCCCTTAGCGTTGGGTACATCTCAGGGATGCAGCGCAGCTCCTCGAAGAACATCGAATAGCAGGTTTTGGTGCCGATCCCTTGGCCGAAATCGAATTTACGCATGTCCCAGCTTCCAGGCTTGGTCCAGGCCCCGTTCTTGTAGACCTGCGCCTGGTAATGGACAAAGCCTTCCATCAGCTCGTCTACGGCCTCGGTGTATTGCAGGTTGCCCATGTTGAGGTAACCGGCGGTGCAGGCGGATTCGATACAGTCCAGCTTCGAGGCGGCATAACGGATCATGGCGGATGGCAGACCGGGGTGATAACCTGCTTCTGTGACAAAGCACAGATTCTTTTCCAGCATTTCCTTTTCATGGGTGCGCAAGACATCCAGCTTAAGATCGGCATACTGAATGTCGAGATAATCCACCCCGGCCTCCAGCGCGGCGCGGACGACTGTCTCGGTGTGGTGCGTTGTCGGCGCGGCGACCAGCATCAGATCCACGCCTTGCAGCGCCTGCCGCAGGGATGGATAGTCGGTCGCATCCACCTGTTGCACACTCAAGCGTTCGCTCTGGAGAGAATCCACGAAGGTCTGCGCCTTGTCCAGGTGTCTGCCTGCGATAACGATCCGAAAGTCGGTCTGGGCGAGTAGGTGTTTGGTGAGCGGCCTGCCGGTCGAGCCGTAGCCGCCAAGAAGGAGAATGTTCATCATTGTTTGAACTCCGTTGTCGTCTCCAAATGCTCCAATTCCAGTATAGTAC
>JBLNAU010000579.1:0-2914 GCA_050259515.1 Syntrophothermus sp. | reverse complement strand
GATCGAAAACAAGGAGGACCTGCTCGAGGATCTCAAGCAGGCCCTGGATGCGGCATAAAAAAACGTGCGAAGGTCTGAAACCTCCGCACGGGTTCATTCAAAAATGTTGGCTTACATGGCGCGGATCGCAACCAGCGTCACATCGTCATCCTGTTTTGCGCCGCTTTGATAGATCATCAGCGAGTCGAACAGCTCATCACAAGCCGCCTGGGCAGTCCCTTTCCCCAGTCCGCCCATGGTCTTTTTGATGCGCTCGATTCCGTAAGGCTCGCCCAGCGGATTGCGACAATCCGTCATGCCATCGGTGAACATCACCAGGAGCGAATGCTTCGGAAGATGGATGCTGTATTCGTCCAGGGCGATGTTTTCCCAGAGTCCAAGCGCCATGCCAGGCTTGTGCGGCAAACGATGGACCATTCCATCCGGGTTGAGGATTAGCGGCGGCTCGTGGCCCGCCCGGGCATAGGTAAATTCACCCGTGTTGATATCCAGCACACCGTACAGGGCGGTCACGAATTGGGTTGATTTTTCCAGCCGGGTGATATGGCGGTTCACACGCCGCAGGACTTCCCCGGGCGAAATCACACTATCCGCTTCGGCAATGATCAGCGCATGCGCCCGGGCCATAAAAATGGCGGAGGGGACCCCCTTATCCGCCACATCCCCGATCAAGACGCCAAGCTTATGCTCATCCAAAGGGAAGACATCGTAGAAATCGCCACCCACCTGGCGGGCCGGCAGGATGCGTCCGCCGAAATCATATCCCTCCACCAGCGGCAGCTCGTCGGGAAGGATGGACATCTGGATCTCGGCGGCAACCTTAAGCTCCCGCTCGAGCCGTTCCTTCTCGATCAACAATTCCTGGGCCGCCTTAAGCTCATCAAAAGCCTTTTGAAGCTGGCGGTTCTTCTCGGTGAGATCCCGGAAGGTCGATACATTCGTATTATCAAGACGCTGGCTGAGCACATTGACCATGGTGCTCGCCATCTGAGGATGCTGGTGCAGGAGGTCTGTCAACTGGCCGCGGCTCATGCAGAGCAGGGACACGTTGCCATGGGCCCTGACACTGGCTGAGCGCGGCACCCCGGTGACGACGCTCATCTCGCCGATATACTGTCCGGGGGGAATGCGATTCAGGATCAATTCATTATCGGTGTTGGGTGCCTTGAGGATCTCCAGGTCCCCGCTCACCACGATATACATGTGCTCGCCGGCCTCCCCCTCACGGAAAAGAATCTCGCCTGATTGAAGGTCAACCGTCTCCAGTTGAGCCAGGATACGGTCAAGCTCCTCCTCGGGCAGGCCGGAAAACAAATCAATGTTTGCAAGCAGATTTGTAGACATAATGAGTAATTCTATTTTACACCTAACCCAGAATTTCTACGCGACCCACATATTGAACGCAAACAACAATGCCAGTACGCCCATCAGCAGAATGCTGAGCAGGGTCCAGGCGCGGTCGAACACCGGATTCCTTCCCCAGCGGGCCAGCACAATGAAGACGGCTGGCGCGCCCAGGATATAACGGTGAATCCCCTGGGCGGGTCCACTACCCCAGGAGATCAACAGCACGGCAAAGCTGAACAAGCCAAGCTCCGGAGACAACCGGATGCAGAGCAGGCAGGCAACCAGCCCAAGAGCCAGCCCCAAAAACTCGGTAAAGTAATAAGCGGAGTGCTGGGGGCCAAGCGCTCCGTTCGTCATGGTTAAAAATGCCTGGGTCCACACATCAAAAGATTTCCCCAGGGTCAAAAAGCCTCGTTCGAAGGAATTCGCTTCGACATAATCAAAGCGGTGTCCCAGGTAGGAAAACTTCCAGATCACGAATGCGATGACCGGGGCGAATACCAGCAGGAGCTGCCCCAGGATGCGCAGGAACCTGCCATCCTGCGAAATCGTACTCCACGTCAGGCCTCGCCACTCCCCGGAACGGAACCAGGCGATCAGCATAGGAATGACCAGCGTCACGCCCACCGCGCGGGTCAGCGTGGCAGCGACACCCAGAAGCGCGGCCAGCAGCCAGTTTTTCCGCTTCATCATTGCGAGACAGGCAAAGGCCAGCCCAACAAACAATCCCTCGGTGTACACCTGTAGCATAAAAAAAGCTGTCGGAAAAATGATCAGGTAAAAAACGGCGCGCAGCGCTCCCTCCTCGCCCAGAAGGTCGCGCGTTAAATCGTACAAAGCCAGCATCCCGAGCAGGGAGCCGAGGGCCGAAACAATCACACCTGCCAGCGTGGCGGTGGCGATCGGATTCAGACCCAGAAGCTGCAGAGGGTAGGCGAAGAGTCGAATCAGGAACGGGTAAAAAGGGAAGAAGGCATAGCTCAGGGAAATACCCGTTGTATACTTTCCTCCTTTAGGGTCAGTAATGACACCCACGGATGTGAGATGCGGGGAACGTAGATCATCATACCCGCCAACCGCGATCGCCAGATAATATTCCGAATCCCATGCCACCTGCCTGTTCATGAAAGGCTCGAGCAGATAGACATGACCCTGCTGATAACCTGGTCCGGTAAATCGTGTCGTCCATTCCAATGCGCGGTCGGGATATTTCAAGTCCAGACGTGCAGTTGCCCAGGCCTGAAACCCGAGGACAATACACACCCAGGCCAGCCAGAGAAAAAAGATGCTTCGAGTTGGTTTCATGAGGAATTCCCAGCTTAACGAACGGAAAGACACGGCCAAAGATAACGCCAGGAGACCGGCAAAGGAAGGCCGGCTGCTCGAACAACTAGGTTGCTTCCGCCAGCATGGATGACAGAGTCGACGAGAAGCAAGTAAAACGCGGGTCGTTCGCCTGAGAGAGCGCCTTGTTCCCACCCCTTTCTCCGAAGAGCTGGAATGTTAGGGATCCGGGATTTTTTCTAGAACTCCACCACTTCCTTGCCAGCCAGTTTTTCCTGGATGC
>JBLNAU010000578.1:0-6826 GCA_050259515.1 Syntrophothermus sp. | reverse complement strand
AGCATTTCGGTCAGGCAGGTCACGCTGGAGAAGGAAAAACCTGGATTGTTATCGTCAGGCGGATAATGATCGATCAGGGAGGAAAGATTCCCCAGTTTCAGGATGGCGTTAACCCCGTTTCGTCCGATGACCTCCTCCATGGACAAAAGGATAATCCTCCCCATCCGATTCGGATAATTGTATGTGGTGGTAGGAGAAGCAGGTGTAGGGATCATGGGGCAAGTGTCACCGATGGGGTTGCAGAAAAAGCTGAGGTCCGTGGCGACGGCTGGATCGAGTCTTCACGGTCGAGAAACGATTTAAGACGCAGGGCAAACGGCTGTGGTTCTTCGAGCATTGGAAAATGGCCAGCCAGGGGGAACCGCTCGATCTGTGCATGCGGGATCCCTTTCTGCATGGGCTGCCATTGCCTGGGATGTACGACCTTGTCCTGGTCACCGTAGATGCCCATGGCCGGGACCTTGATCTGGTCCAGAAGTGGGCGGAGATCCGTCCTGCGAAGCGATGCGATCGAAAGCAGGAAGGACTCGAGGGTGGTGCGTGACAGGTCCCGATCCATCATATCAGGAAAACGCGGGTCGGAACAGATCACGTGCGCATAATAATGCTTCATCCAGGAGCGGAAAGGACCCATCATATTAAAGAGCACAAAAGCAGTGGGACGATACCCGGCCAGTTTCAGCAGGGGCGCCAGAGATGAGCCAACAATCGGTGAGCCCACTACCACCACCTTGCTGACACGCTGTGGATATCGAATGGCGACGGACAGGCTGACCGTCCCACCCATGCTGTGACCCACCAATGGGGCACTCGCGATTCCAAGCTGTTCCATAAACTGGTCGACAAGACTGACAAAATCGTTTACCGCATACGTCTCGCGTTTTTTACCGGATTCTCCAAATCCCCAAAAATCCAGGGCATAGGTGCGGTAATAGCGGCCCAGGAATCCCATTGTCTCCTGCCACAAGCCCCAGGAACCCAGCCATCCATGCAGGAGGATGACGGGTTTCCCGCGTCCATAGACTTCGTAATGAACGATGCCCTGATCAGTAGTAATGGATGACATTCAAATAAGGGGGCCCTACCCTCCCGACTCCATTTCAGCAAGAATACTGTACAGCAATTCGAGAAGGACAGATTTTACACTGCTCTTATCGGTGGCCACACAGGGCAGGAACTTGACCTTGCCGTCCAGCCGCAGGGCATGGCGCATGTCTCCAAGTTCCCAGGCATCTTCACGGTCCTGTTTGTTGGCGGCAACGACGTAGGGAGTGGGCGCATAGGCGCGGAAGGTCTCAAGGATGGAACGTGCTTCACGAAAAGTCTCCGGACGGGTGCTATCTACCATGACGATAAAGCCGAGCATGCCCTCCGAGAGGATTTCCCACATAAAGTCAAAACGCTTCTGGCCAGGCGTGCCAAACAGATACAGGACCAGGTCCTCATCCACCGTGATCCGGCCAAAGTCCATGGCAACGGTCGTGGCTTCCTTGACGGTACGCTCGGCGTTGTTGGAAATCCTGCGCTCGGTAGAAACCACGTCAATTTCGCTGACAGACTGGATGAATTCAGTCTTGCCTGCATTGAAGGGACCTGTGACGACCATTTTGACTGTTTGCATAGTTTCTATCCTTCGCGTGTGGGATTACAGCGATCGAATACGCCCGATCAACCGATTGACCAATGATTTTTGCTCTTCCTTGTTTTGCGTCGGGAACGTCTTCGGACTTTGCGGGATGACCATTCCTTCAGGCCGAACAATTTCCACCAGGCCTGCCTGCAGTAATCCATATACGATGCGACGGATCTCGTGATCGTTCATCTTGTTCGTGTGGGCGATCTGTTTCATCGTGTTCTTGGGATTGATAAATGAAACAACCCGCCACTCCTCCACGCTCAAGTTCACATTTTTCAGTGGGCGGTCTGTAAATTTCAAAGCCATGTCCAGGCTGGGGATTTCATCCTGCAACTGCTCCCATTCCCGCAGCTGGCGGGCCCCTTCGATGATGATGTTTTCAAGATCGAGCTTGACGTTGATGCGGTCGTCCGGGGGAAGCATATCCCCCTCGAAGCGGAAGAAACCTTCCACCCAGGTAAAGAGGCGGCGGATCACTTCCGTAAAGTATCCCTGCAGGTTGGTCAGGATTTCCTCCTGCGAAAGATAGCCGGCGTTGATCAGAAGCAGCCCAAGCTCCTTGTCGTTGATCCGGCCGGTGCGCTCCACAATGGCGCGGTATTGATTGGCCGTCAGCTTGTTGGCTTTATGCAGGACCGTTGCAAGGCTCCCATCATCCTGGCCAACCCGCGCGTACGCCAGCTTACCGTCCCGGAATGAGACGTAAGCCTGTTCGCTTGGACCGTCCACGACCAGCGTGCCGGTCTTCTGAGCCAGGTTGATCAGATTGAGCAGTTGTGTGATTGTAAAATCCCGTAGATTGCCGCGTAGGGCCATATATACCTCAACAAAATCCCCCGCATGGGAGACTTAAAAAAGATTATACATGCAAAAGGATACAAGCGTCAAACCAGACCCTTTTGGTTGCAAAGTATTTGAAAGGTTAAGGCAATTGCCATTTTCCAACGAATTCTGTTATTTTTTCATATCAATCGCAAGATAAAGGTGAATCTCAAGTTATAGGAAGGATGCAGGCCTTTACAACGTGATAAACTTCCCGATCGGCACGTTATCCCTTTTATCGAAAACAGATGCCGTAGGCGAATATTACAGAACTTCAATGGAGCAACACATGCGAAAAATTATCCTGGCGTTCCTGCTGGGCATGCTGCTTGGGGTGGGAAAGGCACCTTACCCGGTGAAGGCGTCCATTCTCGCTGAGACAGTCCATCCGTCTGAGATCATCCAAAACGAGGTGGTGTTCGAGTTCCCTGAGAAAGCTACATTTAAATTATCAATGGCCCACTCCGTGGAGATTACCTCGGTGGTCCTGGAATATGGCAACAGACAGCAGACCTGTGGAGAAGTGATCGCCAAGGCCTTTCCAAAGTTCAACTCTGGAAAGAGCATCGAAACTGAATGGACGTGGGAAATGCTTCAGAGCGGCTCGCTCCCACCCGGCTCGCAAATCTGGTGGCGCTGGCGAGTCACGGATGCCAACGGGGACGAAACTGTGACCGGCACCCAGACCGCCACCTGGCTGGACCAGGTTCATCCGTGGCAGACCCTTTCCGATGGACAATTGAACCTTCATTACTACGACATCAAGAAATCGTTCGCACAGCGAATGCTCGATGCAGGTCTGGAGGGTCTGGAGCGAAACAAAAAGGATGCCGGCCTGACGACCGATGGTCCGATCAATATCTATGTATATCCCAACTACGATGATATGCGGGAGGCAATTCTGTATGAGCCTTCATGGACGGGGGGGCTTGCCTTCCCGGAAGAAAATATTGTCATCCTGGGCACAACCTCGGGCCTGGATGAAAACTGGGACCAGGATACCGTCATCCATGAGCTCACCCATGTTGTCGTTGGACATTTTACTTTTACCTGCCTGGGCTCGCTCGCGCACTGGCTGGATGAAGGACTGGCCGTCCATTCGGAAGGGCCTCTGTCTGCTCAGTTCCAGGGACCGCTCAACCAGGCCATCCAAGAGGATACGCTCTTAAGCCTTCGAATCCTCAGCGGCAATTTTGGCGAATCACAGGACAAAGCGGATCTTTCCTATGGAGAGTCCTACAGCATCGTCAACTATCTGATAACGTCCTACGGTCAGGAGAAATTGGTCGCTCTACTGACCGCATTCAGAGACGGCGCGACCACCGATGAAGCCCTCCTGCAAACCTACGGATTTGACATTGACGGGCTGGAGGATGCCTGGCGAGCGTCGATCGGCGCGCAGCCGCGCCCGGTTTCCGCGCGACCGACCGCTCAACCCACCCCGACCTTCGTACCGACGATCGTCCCTATTTCCGGGAGGACAGGCTCCGTAGCACTCCAGGTCACCCCCACTGCCGTGCCCACCTCCTCCAGCAATGGGCAGACTACGCCCTTGGGACGAGGCCGTCCACCGCTGGCCCTGACCTTGACCCTGCTTGGGATATGCTGTGTGTTTCTCCTGCTGGCCGGGACCGTCCTGCTTGGTGTCATTGTCCGCCGACAGAATCACCAGGGAGGCGACAATGTCAAGTAAATTTCCCATGCTCCGTGCCGCCCGATGGATGTCTCTGATTTTGGCTGCAATGCTGCTACTCGGCGCGGCCGGTCCGACTCCCGCCTCGGCGCGGCAATCGGATATTCCTCTGAGCCAGGCCCTGGTCCTGGCGGGAGGCGAGTCGACCAATCCCCGCGATTACGATCCCGCGACCACGTTAAGCTCCGGCGATAAACTTGCCTTCAGTGGCCTCGTATCCCTGGACCCCCACTTAAATCTCATCCCGGACCTGGCCGAATCCTGGGATGTCAGCCCGGATGGGACCGTGTATACCTTCCATCTGCGCAGGAATGCAAAGTTCCACGACGGCAAACCGGTCACTGCACAGGATGTGATCTATTCCTGGGAGCGCGCCGCTAGCCCGGCCCTGGCCTCGGAAACCGCTTTAACCTACCTGGGAGATATTGTTGGCATCCCAAAGCTGGCAAACGGACAGACCGAATACGCCTCAGGCCTGACTGCCCTGGACGATCATACGCTCCAGGTGACCATTGACGCGCCCAAGCCCTACTTCCTTTACAAGCTCACCTACCCAACCGCATTCATCGTTGACAGGAAGAATGTCGAAAGCGGAGAAGATTGGTATCGCCAGCCAAATGGAACCGGGCCTTACCGCTTGAAGGAATGGAAGCGTTTTGAATCGATCGTCTATGAGGCCAACCCGGATTTTTACCTGGGCAAGCCTTCGATCCCGTACATTGTTTATGAGCTTTATTCCGGCACGGGACTGCAGTTATATGAAACCGGCGAAATCGACATCACCGGCATCGGCAGTTACAATGCTGACCGTTTTCTGGATCCCACTGAGCCGATGCACAATGAACTGCTCAGCGGTGTCAATCTATGCACAGGCTATATCACGTTCGACACGACGCGGCCGCCCTTCGATGATGTCAATGTGCGCAAGGCCTTCACAATGGCATTCGACAGACAGAGGTATATCGATATCGTTCAGAACGGACATGCCCTACCTGCGAACGGCCTGTATCCGCCTGGGTTACCCGGCTTCAATATGCAGTTGAAAGGGCTGCCCTATGATCCCAAGCAGGCACGCCAGCTGCTCAAACAATCGAAATATGGCGGCCCGCAAGGTTTGCCGCCGATCATCTTCACCGAGCATGGGACGGGCAGTTCCATTGACCCGGGTGTGGCAGCCATGGCGGACATGTGGGAACACAACCTGGGTGTGACCATTACGGTAGAAAACCTGGAGCCGAATGATTATTACGAACAGATCTATGCCGGCAACCACGGTCAGCTCTTCACGGGCGGCTGGTGTGCAGACTATCCCGATCCTGAAAACTTCGGGGATGTGTTGTTCCACACCGGCTCGCAGCAAAACAATGGCGGCTATTCCAATCCTGAGCTCGACAAGCTCCTGGAACAGGCGCGCATCGAACCGGAGGTGAACAAGCGCATGGCGATGTATCAACAGGCTGAACAAATCCTGGTGGACGACGCCGCAGCCCTGTGGACGAGCCATTCGCTTTCGTACCAACTGGTCAAGCCCTATGTGAAGGGCTATGTATTTACACCGATCGATATCCCCATCGAAAGATACATGTGGCTGGAAGGAAAGTAGTCCTGTCCCTCTCCGGGCAGCTTCCCAGATCCGACTGTAGCTCAGCGGATTCTGGGAAGGCCGGGCGGGGATCACGGCCTTGCCTCCACAGCAAAATCAACACTGGATATTTTTCCACCAATGCTGGACAGCATGAACTCAAAAGGAAGGCTTCCGCCTGCGGCGAGTCCATGATCCCATTCCCACCTTCGCACTCCAACCACGCGGCCCGCGCCATCATAAGCAGTCGCCGCCACCCAGACCTGGGAGGCATCCCTGGCATCGTCTGGCAGGAACACCTGGCCGCTGGCCCGGGCAGTGTGTCCATCGGCATTGACCTGCACCAGTGTGTTGTTCACTGCGGCAGGCAGATAGCGCTCATCGTTAGGCAGTAAGCGGATGGCCGTCAGAACCTGCACCTGCGGCTTTGCCGTGGGTGGAATCTCGGGCAGAAAATAGACAGCCATTGGCATGGAGCTATTCGGCGGGAGAATATTCAAAGGCAAAAGAGCGGCCTGGCTGGCCAGGATATTCTTTTGATCATCCACCAGCGTAACCTGGGCGCTGACGTTTTCCAGCAGGTCGGGAAGGTCATTATGCACGAGGACAAAACACCACATCCCCCTGTCTGAGGAGGGATGGCATCCGATCTGCTGGATGGTGAAGGGTGCCGGGGTGGGTGTCGGCTCGCCAGAAGGATTTTCGGGATTGCTGGGAATTTTAATGACCTGCCCGATGGACATCGAATTGGGTGAGATCTCCGGGTTGGCAGCCTGCAGATCATCCATGGATACGCCGAACCTCAGGGCGATGCTGCTGATCGTGTCGCCTGATCTCACAGTATAGGTAAAAGGCGTCGGGCTGGGCAAAGGAGTCTCTGCGGCGACCAGGCCTTCGGGAGTCCGCCCCGTTTCCAGCGAGGGCGGAGGAACGGGGGTTGAAGTGATATAGGGGGTCAACTGAAAGTTTGGCTGTAAGGATGGATTCTGGCTGACAGCGCAGGCAGTCAGAACCATGAGTATGAGAATAAAAGATATGCGACGCATGGGAAGATTATAATGGTTGAAAAAATCAGTGGAGGCAGGCAGTATGG